>OMOE01000163.1:0-250 GCA_900290365.1 Syntrophobacter sp. SbD1
CGGTTCGAGTCCGCTCCCGAGCCCAAGCTGAGTTTGATCTTCGGCCCATGGGCAAAGACCGAATTCTACCTCAACGGCGGCATGGGCTTCCACACCGACGACGCGAGGGGCGCAAATACTACAGAAGATCCGACAACGGGCCAGCCGGTGCAACGGGCCTTGCCGATAGCTCAAACGGAGGGTGCGGAGGTAGGAGTGCGCACCCTTGTTGTGCCGAACCTGCAAAGCACATTGACGTTTTGGGCGCTCA
>OMOE01000163.1:260-20563 GCA_900290365.1 Syntrophobacter sp. SbD1
ACGATCGACGCAGATTTTGCCGACTCGACGGCGCATTTCCTCGGCAATCCGGCGGGGGGCGCTTACGTCCCCGAAGCGGCCAGGGTGGTCATCGCGTCGGGCTTAACAGTGCACGATGTGTGCGGTTGGAGCACCAGCCTGCGGTGGCGATATTTCGGATCTCGCTACCTGACCCAGGACGGTAGTCAGCTTTCTCCCGCCACCAGCCTGATCTATTACAACCTCGGCTACAAGATAAACAAAACGTGGTCGATTGAGGCAGATATTTTCAATCTCCTCAATACGAAAGCCGACGATATAACCTACTATTACGCTTACCGGCTGACGCCAACGGGTTCGGCTGTAAGCGGCGACGTGTTCCACCCGGTCGAGCCGCGCACTTTCCGCGTCGCGTTGACGATGAGGTTTTGATTAAACAGGCGGGCGGTGGGACCGCCAGCCAGATTTGCCGCTGCCTTCGGCGGCGGCAAGAAAAATCCCCCACCCCCACGGCCACGTGCGGCGCGGGGTCACATTGCGCTTCGTAGGGGAGGGCTTTATGCCCTCCCGGAGGATCTGACGTGAACGCAAATTGGTATAACTCGTTAGCCGCAGACCTTGCAGACTTTGACATCGATCTTTCCAGATCGGATGATCCGGAAGACATTGTTTTTGCGCCATGGGTCGAGCGGGTCCCGGTCGCTTCTGGTGAGAAGACATGGTCGAGTCCGGCCAGGCCTCTGTTTGAGGCCGCAATTAACTCGTTAGCCGCAGACGTTGTAGACTTTGACGTTGATCTTTCCAGATCGGATGATCCGCAAGACATTGCTTTTGCGCAGTGGGGCAACCGGGTCTCAGTCGCTTCCGGCAGGAAAACATGGTCAAGTTTGGCATTGGTGCTTTTTTTTCATTCAGCTCTTGCCTGTCTGCTTTGGTGCTCGCCTAAACCTCAAGTCCCGAGCCATAAATGGATGGAAGTGCGGCTCGTTTCCATGGAGGGGGACTCCAATGCAGCAGGACTGAGCTTGGGAGGTCCTCCGGGCCCTGGAGCAGCAGGTGTGCAAAGTAAAGCTGAAATGATCGCTGTGGAAAAGATAAACCAGGAAGCTCCGCCCTTGGAAAGCAAGAATTTGCCTCCGGAAAAGAGAAATGCTGCCCAGCAGGACGCCCCTTTGAAAAAGCACGCTAAATCAGTTCCGCCTCAGCATAAAGAAAAAAAGGCCGCTGCTCAATTAAACCCTGCGTATACAGACTCACCCAGCCAATCGGACACCGCCTCTGAAGGCTCCGGGCAGATTGGCGGCGCCGGTGAGGGGGCAGCAGTTTCGTCAAGCGCCGGATTACCCGGTGGAAGTGGTGTTGATGGAGGAAGCAAGGGTGCTGCGGAACGAGCTTTTGGGGCCCCCGACGGTCCAAGCTTTCTGCACAGGGTTGTACCATCTTACCCTGCTTTGGCTAAAAGACATGAAAAGCAGGGGACTGTGCTTCTGCGTGTGACTATTGATGAGTGTGGGCATCCTTGTGAAGTCGAAATTCTCCAGAAAGCGGGTTTTGGTCTCGATGAAGAAGCGGTCAGGGCCGTAAAGGGATCTACCTTCGTCCCGGCGAAAAAAGACGGCAAGCCGCTCACATGCAAGGCCCTTCTTCCAATCCGGTTCGTGCTCAAAGAATCATAATTAATTGGCTCGAGGGAGGGCAGCGTGCTTCATCTTGAAGGGGGATCAGCTTGGGTCCTCGTAGCTACGGTATTGTTAATGTTATGTTTTTACCTCGCCCGGTTCATTCGCTCCTGCGGAACCGGTATCCGGGTCAATCGGCTGGTGTGCCTGTCATTGGGAATGGGATTCCTGCTTGGGAGCGTTACCGCGTCGGCACAGGATGTTACCGCGCAAAATACAGGTGCGGACCAGACGCAAGCCGATATCTACAACCTTCCCGCAGTCGAAGTACAGGAGGCTCTTGACAAGGCCCGTGCCCAGATTTCACCCAATCTTGGCGCAACCACTTATACTCTCGACAGCGAAAAAATCGATTCACAATCACAAGGAGAGTTCGCATCATTCGACCAGACCTTTTATCGTTTTCCCGGTGTGGCACAGGACGAACTCGACAAGCGTCTTCATGTGCGAGGCGAGGAAGCCAACCTGCAATATCGTATCGATGGCATGCTTATCCCGGATGGGCTTTCCGGTTTTGGACAGGAACTTTCAACAAAATTCCTCGAGTCCCTATCGCTGATCACCGGCATACTGCCGGCTCAGTACGGTGACCGTACCTCCGGAATCGTCGACATTACGACAAAGAGCGGGCAGGATCTCAACGGCGGCACCGTATCGGTTTATGGCGGCCAATACGAAACTGCCCAGTCAACACTCGAATACGGCGGCGTCCGCGGCCAATGGTCCGGTTATGAACTCTTGAGCTATCAGCACGACTCTCTCGGCATGGCCAATCCAGCCCCGAGCTTTCGACCTGCACACGATGATACTGATCAATACAAGGCGTTCGGCAATTTTTCATACGTGATTGACGATACAAGCCGGCTGTCGTTTATCTTGAGCGCTGCCGACAGCACTTTTCAGATCCCCACGAGGCCCTTAACTGTTCCATATCTTCCATATGGGTCAATTACTCCGGTGGACTCTTCCAGAGTAAATGAGAACCAGGACGAACAGGCATTTTACGAAATTTTGGCATACCAGAAGAGTTGTGGCGACATCAACCTGCAAGTGACCCAATCGACTCGCTATAGTGATGTTGCATTCACGCCCGATCCGATCTATGACCTCCTATTCAACGGAATCGCCTCGAATACAGACCATCAACTCGTTTCCAATAATTTGCAATTCGACGCAAGTGACCGCATCAACGACCAGCATACCCTGCGGGGTGGTCTGTCTTTCAGTTTCCAGCAAGCGCAAATAAACACCACGGATACAGTGCTGCCTGCTGCCTGGAACGCTTCTGCGTCTGCATGGGTCCCAACGCCGGGTGGGCAGCCCTTTTCGATTATCGATGACAATCAAAAAACGGCAGAGCTTTATGGTGTGTACCTTCAAGATGAATGGCGCCTTACTCCGAAGTTAACGGCCAATTATGGGGTGAGGGCTGATTTGTGGTCTGCCTATATCACTGAGTCTCAAATCAGTCCGCGTGTAAATTTCGTCTATCAGCTGCTAGACCCCACAACTCTGCATGTCGGCTACGGCCGCTTTTTCACGCCCCCTCCCCTCGAACTCATCCAAAGCGGTGATGTGGCGAAATTTAACAATACGTCAAACGGCGCAGATCCATCTTTGCAATCAACTGCCGAGGTTGCAGTTAAAAGCGAGCGATCTGATTACTTTGACGCAGGAATTAATCAGAAAATCACTCACGACCTCCAGGCCGGACTGGATGCGTACTACAAGATAAAGAGAAATGTCCTCGATGAGGGGCAGTTCGGCCCGGCAATGATCTTTTCGCCCAATAACGCGGCAAGAGGTCTCGTCCGTGGCGTGGAAGCTACCGTCTCCTATGAAAAAGACGGCTTCTCCCTCTGGGGTAATCTTGCACGCAGCCAGGCCATGGCTTATGGCATAACAAGCGGGCAATGGCAGTTCACTGCTGACGAAGTCGCATATATGCAAACCCACTGGTATCATCTTGATCACGACCAGAATTGGACCGGCTCGGCCGGGGGGGCCTATAAGTGGGGGCATACCAAGGTTTATGCCGATTTACTTTACGGAAGCGGGCTCTATAGCGGCTTCTGTAATCAAGATGAACTTCCGAGCTATATGACGCTCAACATTGGAATGACCTACGATTTTGAATTAACCCATGGAAATAAATTTAAATTTAGATTTGATATCCTAAATGTAGCAGATACCAACTATGAAATCCGGGACGGAACCGGGATCGGGGTTTTTGCGCCACAGTATCTACCAAGGCGCGCTATCTATGCCGGAGTCTCAAAAAATTTCTAGCAATTGAGGAATTGAGGGGGGCCTCAGATTCCGACCTTTTTCTTCATCTCTTCCGTTATTTCCTGCCGAACAGAGAAATATCCGGCCCAAGGGTCTTCCTTGAGGTGGGACAATCTGCGCCGGATATTCTGGAGATTGTAGCTGTCCGGTTTGAGGCCTGGCGAGAGTTCATCCCATTTGACCGGGGTCGATATGGGCGCTCCCTGCCTGCTTCTTGTCGAATATGGGGCTATGCTTGTCGCACCGCGCCCGTTTCTAAGATAATCTATAAAAATTTTGCCCCTGCGCTTCTCCTTGGACATGGTGGCTATATATTCGCGTGGGGACTCGCGGACGAGGCTCTGCGCAACCGCTTTGGAAAACGCTTTGACCGTTTCCCAGTCAGCTTTGGGTGTAAGGGGGGCCACTATGTGCAGCCCTTTGCCACCGGTTGTCTTCACAAAGCTTTCCAGTCCCAGCTCCAGGAGCCGGCCGCGCATGGTCCGGGCCGCCTCTATCATGCCTGCCCATTCGACTTCCGGGGCGGGATCGAGGTCGAATATCACCATGTCGGGCTGCTCCAGGTTGTCTTCCCGGCTTCCCCAAATATGAATTTCCAGAGCCCCGATCTGAACCAGATCAATCACTCCGTCAATATTGTCAGTCACGCTGTAGTAATGCAGTTCGTCTTTTTCCATTATCGGAATGGACCTGAGGACCTTGGAAGCCGCTTCGGCGAGGTGCTTTTGAAAAAAGCACTCTTTGTCCCATCCTTCTGGGCAGCGCACGAGCGTGAGCGGGCGCCTTGCGAGGTGAGGCATTATCCAGCCGGCGATTTCGGTATAATATTCGGCAAGTGCGCTCTTCGTGACCCCGATCTCCGGGTAGAAAACCCTGTCCGGATTTGAAAGGGCCACATTGACAGGACTGAATTCAGGATTGAGGACTGAGGCCCCGGACTGGAGATCTCCGGGGTGACGAGGACTGAGGTGGGACGAGGGCAGGGGACTGAGTTCAGGACTGAGGAAATCGGGCATGCTGTTTTCGAGCACTACGTCCGTTGGGTCTTTATCTTCCCTTAATCCTTTGAAGGAGGGGTGGCGAAGAATACCTTCATCGGTCCATGCGCTGAACTCAACCTCCGCCACCAGTTCCGGCTTGATCCAGTGGACTCCTTTCGCATCAAAACCGGTGGGAGGATTGCTAAATCCGGGCTTGCCGGTTTCCATCTTCTTCAGGCGTTGCGCGAGTGTCCCCAGAGTTTGGTCATTGAATCCCGTGCCTACTTTGCCGGCGTAAACAAGTTTGCCCTGTTTGTCGAAATATCCGAGCAGCAGTGCGCCAAAACCGGTTCGGGACCCTCCATGCTCGGTAAAGCCTCCGATTACGAACTCCTGCCTCATGGAGCATTTCACCTTCAGCCAGCTCTTGGACCTCCTGGCCCGTTTGGATACGATTCCTTCCAGCCCAAGCCGGCACGCATTTCGGAAAACCTCCTCTCCCTGTCCGGGAATATGGTCAGCATAGAGGACCACCGATTGATCAGTCGAAGACTTGAAGGACAAAAGCTTTTTCAGCAACTCCTTGCGCTTTATAAGCGGAGTTTGGGTGAGATCGCAGCCGGCGCAGAAGGGGATATCGAAAACAAAGTAAACGAGCCTGCCTGCCTTCTTTGCCCCTTGTAAAATATTCTGGAGCGCCTGAAAGTCGGTTCTTCCATGCTGATCTACAAAAGCGACCTCTCCGTCCAGAAATGCGCTTTCGACCGCAATCCCTGCCGCCGCCCCGGCAACCTCGCTGAAGCGATCCGTCCACTCCTTTCCATTTCTTGAGAAGAGCCGCGCACGACCTCCGGAAAGTCTGCACAAAATCCGGTAGCCGTCGTACTTGATTTCATGCACCCAATTGTCCCCCTCCGGCGGCTTGCTCACCAAGGTGGCCAGATTGAGATCAATGAACTCGGGCTGATCAGCCTCATGAGCGCCGGGCAAGCTCGCAGGGTCGATATTGACCGGCTCGATTTCTGTCCCGGAAGCGATCTCTTGCATCGTGCGCCCGCTCGATACGCTTCGCGTCATCGTTTCGACAGGCTCGGCTCCTGATTCCGAAATGGAGGCATTGTCCCGCTTTTTTATGAGCAGCCAGTTCTTGCCTTCCTCCTCCCCTGGTTTTGCCTTCATCCTGCGAGCCTTTCGCCGTGGAGATCGAATTTGAGGTCCCCCTTTGCGTATCCTTTGTGCGGATCGCCCAGCGGTTCCCAAGTGCCACGGTCCCAGAGCATTACCGTCCCACCTCCGTACTCTCCCTGCGCAATTATGCCCTCGAAGGAACCGTATTCTATCGGATGGTCCTCCACATGAACTGCAAGCCTTTTTTCGCCCGGGTTCATGCTGGGACCTTTAGGGACCGCCCAGCTCTTGAGGACCCCGTCGAGCTCTAAACGAAGGTCGTAATGCAGGTGGCTTGCCGCGTGTTTCTGGATTATATAGAGGTTGCCCGATGAACTGGCTTCGACCTCCCCTTTTGGCTCGGGGGTTCGTTCAAAACGGCGTTTTTCCTGGTAAGTTTCAAGTCCCATGCGCTGGAAGCCTCCGAGGCGGACGGTTGCGCCGCCTTCCACGGCGGCGGCAGGGTGTTTCTAAATACTTATTAGGCATCAACCGCGCCGGAAGCAAAGACTCGTGGTCATTATTCCATTTTTTTCAAGCAATATCGCATCTTTTGATTAAACCTTTTATGATTTCGGACGAATATATGAATGGGACCGGAAGCATGTTGCAAAGTGAAATCGAAAAGGCAATACAGTTGAACGAACGTTTTGGACTCATCCTGCTCAATGACCCTGAATCGAGCAGACTGCTCCGTAAGCTTCGCGATCTGGTTCGCAGGACCGATTCGGCAATGCTCCAATCCGGGGTGGTATCGGCGTGCGCCAGGTGCGCCAATGACAAAGGTAGTTGCTGCTTTAAGGAAATGGGTGAGAGCTACGGAGCTGTCGGCCTTTTTATAAACATGCTGCTTGGATCGGTGTTTAACGAAGAAAGCGAAATAACAGAAAAAACGGATCTTCCGGGAAGCTGTCATTTTGTGGGAAGCAGCGGGTGCAAACTTTTCGCCCGGCAATCTTTCTGCCTGAACTATTTCTGCCCGGACCTAAAAAACTCTGTTGATGAGGACACAATCCTCGGAATTCAACGGTCGGTTGGACAACAACTGCTTGCGGGCTGGGAACTGGAACGCGTTCTGGCGAGGTATATGGCCGATGCAGATCGACAGACACACATTTGACGACCCTCTTGTCACGCGATCGACAACTCGTACGCAATCCAGCGGTTCGTTCGAGGGGCCACGGTCGATCTTGAGACGCGGAGATGATGAGGAAGAAAGAGTAAGCAAAGGCGAATCGGATGCTGAGGGCCTTTATTTTCCTATTTCGCCATTCATGATTTATCCGGAAGCTTACGGCGAATTTGCCGTTTTTGTGAGGAAAGGGAAAAACCTCATCCTGTTTACCCGCCAGGGGGAGCAGTTCACCAAAAATCATAAGGCCATCCTGCACCAAAACGGCATTCAGGAATTGTACATCCAATCATCTCAAAAACCGGACTACGATCGATATCTTGAAGAACACCTGGGAATGGTCCTTGCCGATGAGGCCGTTCCTTTAGCCGTCCGTTCCAAAGTGCTTTATCACCACGCCACTTCCGTTCTCGGTGAAATCTTCGAAAGCAGCCGGCACGACCTGAGCGCGGGTTCCATGGAAAAACTCAAAAACATAGTGCGATCCAGTTGGCACTTTTTCTCCAACAGCGATGCGCTCAGATCCATGGCGCCCATCCTGTCCCATGGCTACGGTGTTCATACACACTCGGTAAATGTTTTCATCTACTGCGCAGCCATTTTGGACTCCTGGAAGATGTCCATTGAAGAAAGGCTCAAAACGGAGCTGGGGGCTATACTTCATGATATCGGAAAGGCAACCTTACCCAGAGTTATCCTCAATAAGCACGGCCGACTCAATTCCGAGGAGCGGGACCTGATGAAAATGCATCCTGTCAGGGGTGTAGGGATGTGTTCAATGCTCCACATTGGGCAGACGGTTATGCATTCCGTGCTTTTTCACCATGAGAAGCTGGATGGAAGCGGGTATCCCGCCGGCCTGCGGGATTCGGCCATCCCGTTGTGCGCCCGCATAATAGCCGTGGTTGACGCCTTCGATACGTTTACATCGGAAAGATACTTCTATGCGGATCCTCTCTCCGCCCACCAGGCGCTGACATTCCTGCAAGAAGAGATGAGCGGCTGGTACGATAAGGGAGTCATCACTCAGTTCGGCAAAAAACTCCGTGAAGCGGAAATAGATTGAGGGAGTGCATTTTGGATTTTTGATTTTAGATTGGATCAGAAATTCCGCGATCTTGAATCATAAATCTTGAATCGTAAATCTAAAATCTAAAATCAAATATTCCTCCATTCCAGCGCATTCATAACTCCATGGCAACGGCAACTGGTTGCCACCAGGTATCCGCCTGGTTTTGAACCAATACCTGTAATCAGTTCGCGGAGGCTTCGTCCCGGGTAGCCTCCAACTCCCGGAGCAAGCTGCCAACTCCTGAGCACCGCGACATCGAACCCGGTCGCTTGGATAGCGCCGAAAACTTCATAAAGGTTTCCGGGCCGCTCTTTGCCGGTGTAAGTACAAATTTCCTCAGGCTCGCTGCAGTAGTCGGGACACAGAAAGGTGGCAAAGCTGGCGTAAAGAGTTCCTGATGGAACTCTAAGCGGGTTGGGGACTTTTAAATCGACCTCTTGCGGGACTGCAAGTCTGCGAGCCTCTCCAGCCCTGTTGAGCACACTGAGTACCCATTCGAATCCAACGTGGACCGGTATGGCCGGGATCAGCCACAGATCATCAGCCGGCTCGATACGGCTTATACTCAGGATGGAATCTTCCGCCTCACCCGTAATTCCCAGCTCCCGGGATAGTTGATCAACCTTTGCCGTGTTCCTGTCAGTTACGGAAAGGAGCGCATCAGGGAAGCTCCGCTTTAGCCTCTCGGCCGCAAGCCTGCCAAACCGTCCCGCCCCCAGAACTCTTATGCGCTGCGGCGGAAAAATATCCCGGAAGAAGTTTGAAGCTAAATTGTCTGAAGACATCTTTCGTTCCTAACTCCCGTGGCCTATGATAAAATTAAAAGAAATTAAAAAAACGGAGGTCGAGCGTCACACGCGATGCGCTCCGTTCAGGAGCACCACTTATGGGTAATATATTCGAAGCATTCGACAAAATCGCGGAGAAAAAAATCCGCGAAGCGATGGATGATGGAGAATTCGACAATCTGCCCGGTAAAGGGAAGCCTCTCTGCCTGGAAGACGACAGGCATCTTCCGCAAGACATCCGTTTGGCGCACAAGATATTAAAGAACGCCGACTGTCTCCCGCCAGAGCTCGAAATCAGAAAAGAAATCTTGACCGTTGAGCAATTGCTCGACGGAGTCAGGGATACAAAGGAGAAATATAGGCAAATAAAGAAACTGAACTACTTGATAATGAAGCTCAACATGTCACGACGCAGTTCGCTGGACCTGGAGAAAAACCAGGTATATTACGATAAGGTCGTAGACAAGATGGGAAAAAGGACCGAGGAATGACGGACACCGTCCTCATCCCTCGTTTTTTGTTTCACTTTTGCCTTTTTACTTTTTACTTTTGCTTTAATCTCTCTTGTGGCCTGGCAGTTCTATGGCTGTGCACGATTGTCCGGGTCCGCATGAGCGTGTCGTTGCTGAAACGCCGGAGCCTGCGGACGAACCCGATGAACCCATCGCATAATTCGTTCGGCTCAGAATGCGTTCAAGCTCTTCCCCTCCGCATGCCCCGCACTTCATTTCGATTTGTCGGCTTCCCGCAAGAATGAATTCTTCGATATTTCCGCAACTCGCACACCGGAATTCGTAAATTGGCAATTTTGTCTCCTCGAAATAAGCTGAATCGGTTTTTAATGTACCGGATTGTAATCAAAGCCGGGAGGTGGTGTCAATAATGCTGAATCGGTTGATTTCTTTGTGTATTGTTATTATTACAGCAGGCTGGCAGCCGAATATGAGGCAGGGGCAGCCGAAATTTCCAGAGTCAATCGAGATCTTGATGGTGTCGTAGGCGACTGACGACTGGCCACTGCTAATCAGTTCGCCTGCAGAAAAGTCGCCAGGCTCGCATCGTCTTCCACGTTCAACACTTTCGCGTTTCGGTCTATCCTTCGCATAAGCCCGCGCAATACTTTCTTCGGGCCTGCTTCGACGAAATTAGTGAACCCACCGGCAATCAACCGCTCCATAGACTGCCGCCACAGGACCGGGTTGCAGATCTGGCGGTTGAGCTTGTCCTGAGCTTTCGAACCGGTTTTCAGGATTTCCGCATCAACGTTGTTTACCACCGGGATTCGAGGATCGCTGAAAACACATGCCTGCAGGATCGGTTCGAATTTTTCGCGCGCATATTCCATACACCGGCTGTGCCATGGGCCGCTGACATTGAGCCTCACGCACTTTTTGGCGCCCGCCTTTTCGCACATCATCGCGGCGCTGTTTACATCGACTTCAGGTCCTGTGATTATGACCTGCTCAACGCAGTTTATGTTGGCAACCTGCGCTCCGGCCAGGGTGCAAATCTCGCGGATTTTCTCCTCTTCCAGGTCCATTATAGCGGCCATGCCGCCCGGCTCAACGATAGCGGCTTCCTGCATGAACCTTCCTCTGTGCTGGACAAGTTTTAAAGTGTCCTCCAAACTTATAACCCCCGCCGCATACAGTGCGCTATATTCTCCCAGGCTATGTCCCGCCGTTGCCGCCGGGTAGATTTCGTGCATTCGCAGGACGGCAAGGCACGCCAGGTTTACCACAGTAATAGCCGGCTGGACGTTCTCAGTCAGCACGAGCACCTCTTCGGGGCCTTCAAAACACAGCTTCGCGATATCCATTTTCAGGATATCGTTTGCATTATCGAATAGTTCCCGCACTTCGTCGTATTTGTCGTGGAATTCTCGCCCCATCCCAACGTATTGCGATCCCTGCCCCGGAAAAAGGAACACCCAGTTTTTCATTCCAAGTCCTTTCGGTTTCACACTGAATGGCAGCGGCGGCAAGAAACCGGCAGCAGACAACAATCCCTCGTCTTAGCTTCTTGCAGCATTGTTTCTCATTTTATGAACGCTTTTATTAATCTCCGATGTGGAAGTCAAGAGCTGAATCGGATATTGGATGACGTGAAGCTTTTACCTCAAAAATAAGGGTTGAGAGGGTTAAAAGGACTGGGGGCAGCGCGAATGGAAGAATTCAGATGGGCCGCCGGAATTGATTCGTGAAAATTAAGAATACAAACTCGGACCTCTTGATTTCTGAAGTCCTGAATTGGATTTTATGCTTTTCGATA
This sequence comes from Syntrophobacter sp. SbD1, assembly GCA_900290365.1. Taxonomy (GTDB): domain Bacteria; phylum Desulfobacterota; class Syntrophobacteria; order Syntrophobacterales; family Syntrophobacteraceae; genus SbD1. Next base: position 11,618 of record OMOE01000163.1, read on the forward strand.
CTTCAGGCGCAACAGCACTCCGCTTCACACCTGGTTCCTGGGCCATCCCGGGCCTCGCTGATTTCAGCAACTTCGACTTCGAAAGCAAGGTCCCTGCCGGCCAGGGGGTGGTTGAAATCGACTATGATTATTTCCTCGTTGACGAACTTGACTATCGCGGGACGTTCCTGCCCGTCCCGGATCATAAATAAAAGCACTTGCCCCGGAAAAGGTTCGTTTTGCATCTGCAGGGCCGCCCTGTCAAATCTGCGTTCGAGCTTTTCGTCCCTGTTGCCGTAAGCATCATCGGGTCCGATGATAAACGACTTCCTTTCATCCACTCCCATTCCAATCAAGGCGTCCTCAAAACCTTGCACCACGCTTCCGTCTCCAACCTGGATCGCAAGTGGCTTGCATTTGTCCGTCTTATTGAAAACAACGCCATTGTCGAGCCTGCCCGTGTAACACAGTTTGACAAAAGCGCCATATTTGATTTTTTTCATTGATGAACTCTCCATCTGCCGCCGCCGAAGGTTTGAGTGGTGAACCAAGCTGGCGTCACACCGCCTTCATTCCCCTCCGGTAAAGGAAATGTTTCTGTATTCGATTTTCGTCGAATCCCTGTCGCCAGGAATAATTGAAGGCGGTCCGGGTTTCCGGTCGGGAATAATCGAACTCGAAGGAGGTTGGTTAACTGTCGTGTCCTTATCCAAATCGGACTGCAAGACAAGGAATAATCCGACGGCCAGCATCGGAACCATAGCCAGGCCGATGATCCTGGAACTTTTGAATAAATTCATGGTGCTTCTCCTGCGAATAAATAATGTCAGATATTTCCCTGCAAGAACACGCACTCGCGAATCATTAGCGTCTGATACCTATTATTTTATTTAAGAACTCACAGGAGCAAATTCAATTGCCTCACTTCCTTGGGGGTTGCGGGCCCAAAAGGGCAATTGGTAATTAGGCGCTTAAAATTGGAATTCGTGCTTTTTTTGGCAAGAAATTCCTTCGTGTGCTTCATAGTTCTCAGTGTACGAGCATGTGATTAGCTTAGTCGCCACAGAAAAAGAAACTTTTTGGTCACGAAGAGCACGAAGGATTCACGAAGATCCACAGAGAACCCCAATCCGGATATGGATCTTGGTGGCCTCTCGAACCTAAAAAGTATTGGTCGAACACGAAGAAGACGGAGCACACGAAAACATTTCGCTTGATTTTCCTTCGAGCTCTTCGTGTATCCTTCGCGTTCTTCGTGACCCGATTTTGGTTCCGGCTTGTCCGGGTTAGGTTCTCATCGGATGAGACTGACCTTGAGAATTTGCCTGGTATCGGCTTGCACCTTAACTCTATCATCCAGTCTCATTCCAGCCACCCAGCATATTTTTTCACTATCGCATAAAATCGGGATATTTTGGCGCTCTTCCACGGGGACCAAGCAATCGGTAAAAAAGTCCTGAAGTTTTTTAGACCCGGTCATGCCAAGGGGGCGAAATCGGTCTCCGGTCTTTCTGAACCGCAACTGAAGAGGCCATTCAAGTTTATCCGAATCCATCAGGGCGCAGGCGGCTTGTGAACACGGTGCGCACAAGGAGTTTCTATCAAAAGTTCGGAACTCGAAGCCCAATTTACCAAAAACGTAATCACCCGGCTCATGGACGAGCAGGACCTCATCCGGCTGCCCTGCCCCCGGCGCGTATTCCCTTGACCTGATAAGCAGTCTTGTTCCTTGCCGCAAGGCTTCGATCTGCCCCGGAATCCGGACCGATTTTCCCTTCTTGCCTGACGAGACGAGTTCGATAAGGGGTTCGAGGTGCACCAGGCCGACCCCTGAGAGATTCCCTTTGACCCTGTCGATAGCTAAACGAAGCACTCGTCGCAAAAGGGCGGGGTGAAGCTGCTTTAAACGCTCGAAGTCGAGCGTGCATCTTCCTTGTGTGAGTTCAATGCATAGGTCGTCCCACAGGTTTTGGGTTTGAGATGTCCACCAGGACTCTTCCTCTCGAGCCAGATCGGCGCAGCGTGTAATGGTTTGGGCGATTTGAGGGTGAAAGGCCTCTCGCAGGAGTGGAAAGATCTTAAGGCGAAGATAATTCCTCTGGCATGAGGGTGTGAAATTGGTCGAGTCATTCCTGAATACAAGACTGGATTGCGCCAGGTATTCCAGGATCTCATCCCGGGTGGCAAAAAGGAGTGGCCGGATTATCCCGCCGCCGGCAAGCGGCAACATCGCCTGGATGCCTGAAGGACCAGTCCCCCTTAAGATCCTCAGGATCACCTCTTCAGACTGATCGTCTGCGGTATGCCCCAGGGCAATTTTGTCGGCATTGAGCTGGGAGGCAGTCTCCATAAAGAAACTATGGCGACACTCCCTGGCTGCCATTTCGACAGATATTTTCCGGCTTCCGGCAAAAGCGCGTACATCCGCTGTCCCGCAATGGAAATCGAGGCCGGCGGAGCGCGCCAGGGCGCGTACGAACTCCCTGTCCCCATCGGATTCATCTCCCCGGAGCCGGTGATCGAAATGAGCGACGGTGATCAGTTCTATTCCAAGGATTTCTTTCAGGCAGATCAGCACATTCAGGAGGGCTACTGAATCCGGACCGCCGGAGACCGAGGCTAAAATGTGATCACCGCGGGATATCAGGCTGTTTTTGCTTATATATTCGGCTGTCCGTGCCGGAAGGGATTCAGGGCGGGCGGGCGTCAGAGGCATCCGGCGTGAGCTAAGATCCTGATTCTTGTTTCGAATTTGCCGGTTTTGTTCAATTGCCGGCCTCGGCGTCCTCACAGGGAGGCAGGATGGACTCTGCCCCGGGCCCCGACACGGGGTCTTCTGCAACGAATCCTTTTGATTGCGGATTTTTCTCTTTGCCATTGTTTTCGCCGGTCGCACCGGGCAGGAGCTGCAGGGCGGCCTTTTTGAACTTGCTGCCGTTGACCAGGAGCTTTCCCGAGCTGTTCAGGACCGTGTTGTCTTCCAGGATTACAAGACCGAATTTTTCAGCCACCTGGGTCTTATACTGGTATTCCATCGCCGTTTTTCGAAGCCGGTAGTTGAGAATAATCAGGATCAGCGCGAAGATGGAGCCAAGAAACAAAATGACGCCAGCAGAGATCAGAACAATCTTGACCGACTTTTCTCCGATTCCACCGATAACTGACACAATGGCGTTCAGTTTATAAAAAAAAGCAATCCCGACGCCAAGCAACAACAGCAGGGCCAAAAACGGAAGCCTCTGGAGCCATTCGACCATCCGGCTCAACTGTTGGGTTCTTCCCTCTCCGCCGGAGTCAACAGCTTCGCTTTCCAGCATGCCCTGGCCGGGTTGTTCGGGTTCTGCGAAGTACCTGTTGAACCCAGTAACGACTGTTCCAACAAGAAAAGTGATAGCGACGGGGGCAAGGAAAGCGATAAGAAAATAGAGATGCCACGGGAAAGTGGACTCTCCATCGCGCCCGCTGTCACTTATCTGGTAGAGCCAGCAGGTAATAAGAATGCCCAGTTCGACCCAGCAGAGGAAATAAAGGTATTTGCGGAAAAGGTCCTTGCGCTCCATATCGTCGAACAGAGCCGCTATTCCGTGCAGACCTTTCGATTTTTCGTTCGAAGTGTCCATCCTGTACCCGATTTTGATCAAAGTTACCCGTATACATTCCGAAGATAACAGATGGGGAAAACTCGGTCAACCAGCTAAAGAGTTTTGAGTTAACTAACAACTGAAATCCCTCAATCCCTCAATCCCTCAATCAATTCATATCATTCCCTCCTCGCAGAGAAGTTCGATCAGTTCTTTACAATCCCGGGCAACCCAATCGGCGCCTGCCGTTATGAATTCGTCTTTGCCGGTGTTGCCGCTGCAAACGCCGGCGGTCATGACCCCGGCGGACTTGCCCGTTTCAATGTCCAGCGGATGGTCCCCTATCATGATTGCCGTTCTTAAATCCGCGCCAATGGCATCGAGTGCCTGGATGAGATGCGCCGGATCGGGTTTTGGGGATAAGACGTGGTCGCGTGACAAAAAAGCCGAGCAATAGTCGGAGATGTCCGGAAAGACTAGCCTTACTGCCGCTTCACAGTTCCGGGTAATAATGGCGGTTTTGGCGCCCTTTTGTGCCAGTGCCTTCAGAAGCGGCCTGGCAAATGGGAAAAGTTCTCCATTTTTGGCAGCTTGCAATTCCATTTCAGAGATCAGGGCGAGCGCCTCCCGGCGGAACCCGCTGCTGCGGCCTCCCGTCTTAGGAATGCTTCTGTCCAGCCAGTCAAGCCATTCCAGTACGGGAAGAAACGGCCGTGGAGGTGGTGGGGCAAAATAGCTCCGGGCAAGTGTGCTCAGCCGTCGTTTCATTTCTGCGAAATCCAGCCGCAACACTGCCAGGGTGCCGTCAAAGTCGAAGACGAAGGATTCTATTTTCATCGCGGACTCGAACTGATTTGATCTCTTGTAAAATCGAATAGACCGCCGCTATTATGAACGCAGTGACTAAAGGAACTATAATATTATAATCAGGCAGCAAGATTTTTTTTATAATCAGGCAGCAAGATTTTTTTTTGCCGCCGCCAAAGGCAGCGGCAAACCCGGCCGGCGGTCCCACCGCCCGAGGAGGCGAATATGACTTTACCCGTATTGAGTTTCGATCAGATTATAGACAGGCTGCTTTCGATGAGGCAGACTTATTTTTCGAAATACCTTGCCGTCTATTCAAGCTGGTATGGCGGCATCATTACCGATCCCGCCCTTATGATGCTACCCCTCGACGATCATATGGTCCACCGAGGGGACGGCGTATTCGAAGTTTTCAAGTGCACCGGCTGGAATATCTACGCTCTTGGCAGGCACCTCGACAGGATGAAGTGCTCGATGGCGGCGTCTTTTCTGGAACCCCCGGTCACAGATGAGCGCATTACCGACATAGTTTGTCAAACGGTGCGGGCAGGCAACACCGGGGATTGCCTGGTGCGGCTTTTCGTATCGAGAGGGCCCGGCAGCTTCTCCGCAAACCCCTATGATACGGTAGGAAGTCAAATCTATGTGATAGTCGCCGCCCGCGAGCCTGTTGCCCCGGAAAAATATGAAAAAGGCGTCAAACTCATAACCTCCGGCATTCCGATTAAGAACAATTATTTCGCGACCATGAAAAATTGCAACTACCTTCCCAACGTGCTGATGAAAAAAGAGGCGGTGGACAGGGGCGCCGATTATTCGGTTTCACTCGATGAGAGAGGTTTTCTTGCCGAAGGCTCAACTGAAAATGTTGGTATTGTTACGAAAAAAGGTGAATTTCTCATCCCGCGATTCTCACGAATCCTCAGGGGAATTACGGTAATGCGCGCAAAGGAACTTGCCGGTGGTTTAACAGGCGCCCAACTTAGTTCGGCAGCCGAAGCGGATATTACCCCCGAGCAGGCCGCCGAGGCCTCCGAAGTCATGATTTTCGGCACTTCCATAAATATCCTTCCGGTTGTGGAATATGATGGAAAAAGGATCGGAGGCGGCCGTCCCGGTCCGGTATTCAATAGGTTACTGGAACTCATGACGGAAGACGAAACAAAAAACCCGGAGATGTTGACGCCCGTAAGGCAGGGTTGATATCGAAATTTCCACAGAGCCGTCACTGAAATGACACACTAGCGCATGAGTCGTAACGGAGTCGTCGCACTTATGTAACATAACTCGTCTATCTTCTCTTTCACCGTGAGCAGCACATATAAGGAAAAGTGGGCAAAGATACGCTTCGGATTAACCTGGCCTGCCGTGTTCGGGCAGGTGAACGCCGTTGGTCTATGCTGAATATGCGGCCTGTTCTTCAAAAATATCACCAGGCTTTTGCGTTTGTCGTTTTATGCCTTTCACAGGAAGGAGGTGGAATTCAACGTTCAAAATCAGTAGTCAGGGGCTAGGTTAGAACACAATTAAAAAATGGGGAGGAAGTATGGAAAGAACCGGAGGGAAGAGAAAATGGCGCGGGATTGCGTCATTTGTGATCATGCTCGCATTTATTTTTTCGCTCGCATGGCAAAGTTCAGCCTCCGCCGATCAGACATTGGCGGAGAAGCTTCTGGACATTATGCGGGCCAACCATCAGATAACAGAACAACAATATAAGGAATTGAAAAAGCAGGCGGAGGATGAAAAAGCAGCCCAGTCCGCCGGCGCCGCTAAGGCCGCCGCCGATGCTCAAGCCGCAGCGGCCGCTCAAGCCGCAATCGCTGCTCAAGCCGCAGCCAAGCAGGTCAAGAGCAGCCAAGCAGGTCAAGACCGAACTGGTTGCGGAGAACAGGTCCCTGTTCGATATGCACGGTACGGGCATAGCTGCCGATAACGGCGAAGGCGGCGTTGAGTTCAATATGAAGGGCATCAAAGTCAACGTTGGGGGTTTTATAGAAGCAGCGGGCATTTACCGCAGCAGGAACGAGACTTCCGATATCGGATCGCCGTTCCAGAATATTCCTCTGCCCTACGCGAGTAAATTTAATGCGAACTATTTTCAGGATGAAACCAGGTTCTCCGCGAGACAGTCAAGGCTTTCCATCCTGGCCCAGGGCGATTACAGCCCAACGATCCACTTGGCCGGCTATTACGAGATGGACTTTCTTGGCGCGGCCCCAACGGCCAACTCCAATGAATCCAACTCGTACAACTTGCGGATACGCCATCTCTACCTTACTGATGATTGGGACACTTGCGGCCTGCACTTCCTGGCCGGCCAAACCTGGTCGCTTGTAACCCAGAATACCCATGGCATCACACCGCGCCAGGAAGAAATACCGCTGACAATTGACGCCCAGTACGTACCCGGCTTTAATTGGACGCGCCAAGCACAGTTCCGCATTGTAAAAGACTGGGACAAACAGTTCTGGCTGGGGCTTTCGGTGGAAAACCCCCAAACCACTTACGTGCAACAGGCTAACTTGGCGAATGCGGAGAATTATGCGCTCAATCAATCAGGCGAGGGCGGCGGTCTTCTAAACCAAGGCGGCGGGTTTTCCGTCAACGACATCCCCGACATTGTCGCAAAGGCGGCATGGGAGTCCTGCTGGGGTCACTTCGAAGTCTTTGACCTGGTTCGCTCCTTCCGGTCAACTTTGACGGTCGGTCCGAACGGTCAGGTCGTTCCGAATTTGGGCGGTCACTCCATCAGTGATCAAAATATTATAAGGGATTCCGTAGGCGGCGGCTTCGATATCCCGATAATTCCGAAACAGCTCAGTCTCCAGGCGACAGCCATGTACGGCGATGGCATCGGGCGATATGGCTCGGGCCAGTTGCCCGACGTCACACAGGATAATTTGGGCGAAATTCATCCGATTACGGCGTTGCATTTTCTCGGCGGCTTGACCTGGCAGCCATGCGCCGCTTTGCAATTCTACACCTACTACGGCCTGGAACAAGCAAACAGGGTGGATCTGTCTAGCGGCACCACGGGGTTTGGGTACGGCAGTCAGTATTATGATGAGGCTCTCGGAGTGTTTCCCAACCCCCAATTTCAAGGCTATGGCCAAATCCAGTCAATCAGTCAGATTACAGTAGGGGATTGGTGGAGTTTCTATCAGGGCAAGTTCGGGACGATGAAGCTCGGACTGCAATATTCGTTCACTACAGACAATTATTTCAGCGGCACCGCCACCCAAGGCAGTCTTGTCCCAATAGGCGGTCCTTCGACAAACGACCACATGTTCTTTACAAGCTTTAGATACTATTGGAATTAGAAGAGCTTTGAGTTTCGAGTTTCGAGTTTTCAGTTAACTCAAATCGGATTAGCTGTGCGTTTGCCCGGATGGATGACCTCCATCCGGGTTTTTTGATCCGATCGGATTGTGACCACTTCAAACCCTCAAGTGTATATTTAGATTTCAGGGAAAGGCCCTCATCCTTCCCGGCCTTCTCCGGATGCTGGCAACTATACCTCGAAGTTAGTGAGATTTGCTGAAATTGCCTTTCCGATCGATTATACTTAAAATCGAGTGCATCGGGAGGGCTAAAGAGCAGGACTGAGTGCTGAGGGACTGAGGACTGAGTGAAAGAGTTGTTTTTCAACCCTCAACCCGAAACCCGCAAGCTTGCCCTCTCCTACAAAAGAACTGCGTGACGATGCCGCAGGGTCTGCGTGATTGATTTTTAATCAACAATTCGTGACACTTGGGTCTGCTGAGGTGTAAATCGGTATGAAGCTTCCGGAAATAGATGTGTGCGCGGACGATGCGGAAGCGATAGCAGCCATTTTGGATGGAGATGTGAATGCTTACTCGACGCTGGTTTTGCGTTACCAGGGAGCTATTTTTAACCTTATGTACCGGATGAGCGGTTCTTACGAGGATGCGGCCGATTTGGCCCAGGAAACTTTCATCAAGGCGTACGATCAACTGTATCGTTTTCAGAAGGGCAAGAAGTTCTTCCCCTGGCTTTATACGATTGGTTTGAACCATGCCAGAAATTTCCTGCGCGACAACAAAAGATCGCGCCTGGTTGCTCTGGATGATTACGAGGCGGGCTCAGGGCTGGACTATCCAGGCCAGCAGGAAGAAAATATTGTCGTAAAGCTCGATTACGAGCAACTTTATGCAGCACTCAATCAACTTCCGCTCGATTACCGGGAGGCGCTTATGCTGCGCTACCATGAGGGCCTGCCCATGGAGGATGTGGCGGAGGCGCTGAGTCTCAAACTTAGTGCCGCGAAAATGCGGGTGCATCGCGGCCTCGCTAAATTGCGCGACATCCTGGAAAATAATCATGATGGAAAAGGAAGGGCCTAAAAAGAGCCATCTGCAAACAGTCCCGGGTGTGCGGGCAAATGCGTGCGGCTCAGAGGAAATGGCGGACCCTCACTACGTTTCGGGTCTCCCGCTACACCCGGAGGCCGCACGGGTGATGCTTCAAGTCCGCGCCCGATCTCTTGTGAGGGCGGACCCTCACTACGTTTCGGGTCTCCCGCTACACCCGGAGGCCGCGCGGGCGATGCTTCAAG
>OMOE01000162.1 GCA_900290365.1 Syntrophobacter sp. SbD1
GAGGCGTACCTGGGTCGGCCCTCGCCGCGACCCATGAGCATCGGAGGAGCGTGGAACCATGTTTGACCCATATAGCCGGGCCCCGTGAGGGGTCGCCGCACAAGCAAACCCGAAGATTGACGTCGCCAGGACGGAAAAGGACCATTTCCGGATGGAAACTACGCTAACAGCTATGATATGGGCATGGAGTCCATGCTTATCCAGCCTTACCCCGGAATAAAAAAATCCGGGGCTTTTTACGGCCCCGGCTAAATGTTTATTTCAGGTTTTTTACAAAGCTTTGATTAGAGCTTCGTTACATTTGCGGCACTTGGCCCCTTGGCGCCTTTTTCTTCAGCAAAGCTGACGCGCTCACCCTCGGCCAAAGACTTGAAGCCTTCGCCTTGTATGGCTGAGTGATGAACAAATACATCATGTCCGCTGTCAGCTTCAATAAAGCCAAAGCCCTTACTGTCATTAAACCATTTTACGCGACCTTCCACCATTTTCTTAATCCTTCTACAAACCTTAAAGTTATTTTCACTGCACTTTGGCGCGGCACTCGGAGTTACCTCGAAACCGCGCTATTAATAGCGAAAGGTCGATTTCCTGCATAACTCAAAATTACCTACTCCACTGGCACTCTGTTATCATAACCGCTAAACTCCATTATGCAAGCTCTATCGTACGAACAGCAATCGAAACGATCAACATGGCTTTTCAAAAATATTGTCCGGAAAATGAACGATTTGCAGATTGCATTTCCCTCTCGGGTCCATAATAATCACTCTGCGATACGGGAATAAACGGCGCTGTGTATTCACTATACTATGCTTAGATGACCCCTGGTTGTTTGAGTGTTGGGTTTACCCCTACTTGGAAATATGATGAATTATCCTTTTTTCGATCAGATAGTCGATTCGCTATCAGACGCTTTAATTACGATCGACCAGAACAAGAAAATCGTCATCTGGAACAGAATGGCGGAAATCATGTTCGGCTATGACAAAGCGGAAATAGAAGCGACAGGCCTGGAGGCCATCATCCCGCCAGTCTATCGCCAAAGGCACCGGGAGGGCTATGAGCGCTTCATTAACGAAATCCACGTCCATGCATCCTATGTGTCGGAAGTTCGGGAATTAGAAGCGCTCCGTAAGAGCGGCACGCTCTTTCCCATCGAGTTGACGCATTCCCTGCTTAAGGTGAGCGACCAGGAATTCTACATCACGGCCACCGTCCGGGATATTACTCTACGCAAGCGTTATGAGTTGATGCGCGACAGAATTGAGCACATTACCCGACATGATCTCAAAAACAAACTGGTCATCGTCTGTCTTGCAGCGCAAAGGCTCTCCAAAACTCTTGGTCCTGAAGAAAAAACGCAAGTCCGCAAGTACACGGAAATCATTGAGAGCGAATCGAAAGGATTGATTGAATTGCTCGACTCCACCAAAGAACTTATTCTTTTGGAGTCAGGGGAATACAAGCGCAAGGAAGAAACCGTCGAACTGACCGATCTTTTGAACCTGAAAGCCGAACAAATTCAACCTGTGGCTGCCGCCAAAGGAGTGAACGTCGCTTTTCAGGACCGTACACCCCGAAGGATGACTCTTCAAGCAGACCGGTCACTGCTGGAACGGGCTTTGGAGAACCTTATAAAGAATGCAGTTGAAGCGGAAGATTTTTCCAACACGGTTGAAATGATACTGGAAGAAGGTGAACAAGGAATTCCCGTGCTGGAGATCCACAACGGCGGCAAACCAATTCCGGAAGAAATACAGGGACTCATCTTTTCTCCCTACGTCACCCACGGAAAAAAAGATGGCATCGGTCTTGGGTTATACTCCACCAAGCTGATCCTGGAAACGATCCACGGCTGGCAGATTTCCTTTCAATCCGGCCTTCAGGGTACTACTTTCAAAGTGACATTCGGTTCACGCCAAGACCAATTAGGAATTAGGAATTAGGAATTAGGAATGAACGCCCCCTGCTTCCCGCTTCCTCTCTTTGGCCTGCTTTCCCTCAAGAGTTTTTGACAAATATGAATCCCTGAAAAGGCATCCTCGCCCCACTGGTCGGCGCCCGACATCCGGAAAATCCGCTCGTCCACCTGCCCGCCTCCGATGAGGATGAAGGGGCGCCGCTCCTGCCTGCTCCGGGCGGCATCTTCAAACAATTGAACAAGCTCCCGAAGATGAGCAAAGCTGTCCGTGATCAGGGCCGAAGCTGCAACCAGGTGAGGTTTGAAATCCGATTGCGCTGCTATGAACTCAGCCGGGGGGACGTCGACCCCCAGGTCCAAAACCTTAAAACCATGGCATTCGAGGAGGTCCCTGAAAAGGTTTTTCCCGATATCGTGGATGTCGCCCTCTATGGTTCCCAGCAGCACGCGCCCAAAGGTTTTTCCGTCCCCACCCGTGACCATGGCGGGCCTTAGCAGATCTACCGCCTGACGCATTATCTCGCCAGCCATAATGAGCCCGGCTATATAATATTTGCCTTTTTCGTGCATCGCACCTACCAGGCGCATCCCTTTTTGGCAGGCGCTCAGGAGTTCAGCAGGCGGAACCCCTGCGCCGAGGAAGCCCTTGATGGCCAGCAACGCTTCTTCTTCCCTGAGATTGGCCACCAGGGTAGCCAGTTCCCTCAGTTTTGAGTTTTCAGTTTTTAGTTTTAAGTTATCCGTCTTCCGTCCTCCGTCCCCCGTCCCATAACCCCAAGGTTGTCTTCAATGTCAGGACCCCGGGTGCGGCCGTGAACCACCCCCAGCCGAAAGGTATATCTCAGTTTTGAGTTTTCAGTTTTTAGTTTTCAGCTGTCCGCCCTCCGTCCCCCGTCATCTGTCCTCCGTCTTCCGTCCCCCGTCCCATAACCCCAAGGTTGTTTTCAATGTCAGGACCCCGGGTGCGGCCGTGAACCACCCCCAGCCGAAAGGTATATCATGGAAATCGTAGACCAGGTACTCCAGGCGAAAAGTGGGTGTGCACGCCGGATAGTTCAAAAGGCCGGCCTCTTCGTCGTTTAAAACGGCAGGGATAACCGACAGTTCGCCCTTCTTCGCCAGCTCACAACCGTGACCGGTGAACAGGTTCGAAAAAAGGCCCAAACTCAATTCGGCTTCCACCACCGGGCGGCCGGGCTCGTAGCGGATGCGCCCTTCATGGGCCATGGCGGGCCTGTTGTCGCGCAGCAACAGGCGGCGGATCACAATTATTTTATTGTCTGCGGGGATCTTCAACATCTCAGCGGTTTTAGCGTCCGTCTTTGCCAGGCTGATCCGGAGCATCTTCACCCGGGTGCGCTCCCGGTCCTGAAAAATCTCCCTGACGCAGTCCAGATCAAACCGAGATCCGGTCAGCGTGAAAGGTTTGACAAAGGTTCCCGATCCCTGAACACGGTCGATCAACCCCTGTTCCGTGAGCACCCCGATCGCCTGCCGGACGGTCATTATGGAAAGTCCGTACTCTTTGCCGATGCAGGACTCCGAAGGAATTTTCGCGCCGGGCGCATAGACGCCTTCGCTTATCTTGCGGCGAAGAATAGCGGCCAATTGAGCGTATGCCGGCTCGAAACGGTCTTTGTTTATCCTGTCGGGCATGGTCAACGGTTCACTTCCCCCATGCTCCCTGACATAATCGAACATGGCTTGCACGTTTTCCAACCTGGCGTCCGAGATCACGGTGGATGCATCCATAATGTATCCGCCGTCCACAGCACATACCTCGATCAGTTTCTTGCAGTAGTTTCTAACTTCATCCGGGGAGCCAACGGCCAAAAGAGAGGCCGGAACGTTGCCCCGGATGCAGCACCGGTCGCGCAATGATAAACCTTTGCAAAAACTAGCAAAATAAAGGCTGAAGGTTGTTAGGAAAGCCAGGCTGAAGCAAACAATAGGCTGAGGCAAAAGATAGGCTGAAGGCTGTTAGGCGGTACCTAAAACCCTTCAACCTAAACCCCTTCAGCCCAAGAACAACAGGCTGAAGCAAAAGAAAGACTGAAGGCTGTTAGGCAGTACCTAAAACCCTTCAACCTAAACCCCTTCAGCCTCCGTACCTAAAACCCTTCAGCATCTGTCAGGCAGTACCTAAACACCTTCAGCCTAAGAACAACAGGCTGAAGCAAAAGAAAGGCCGAAGGCTGTTAGGCAGTACCTACCTGAAACCCTTCAGCCTAGTAACCTACTTCCCCACCCACTTTAGACAGTACTTCACGCCGGCCACGGCATCATTGACCCAGGCATCGGCTCCCACATACCGGCAGACATGATCGTCCAACTGGCCGCCGCCGATAATCACCTTGATCTTTTCCCTCATCCCCGCCTCTTTCAAAGCATCAACGACCTGCTTCATGGACTCGTAGGAAAGGGTCAACAACCCGCTCAAGCCGACTATATCCGGTTGGAATTCCTTGGCTTCATCGCAAAAACGCTGGATTGGCACATCTACTCCGAGGTCCTTCACCTCAAAGCCGCTGATCTCCAAAAGCATGTGAACCATATCCTTGCCGATATCGTGAATATCCCCCTGCACCGTGCCCAGAAGGAATTTTCCCACTTTGTTGCTCCCTTGTCCCTCTTCGGCTGTCATAAGAGGTTTCATCAGCTCGGATGCAGACTTCATCATCTCTGCGGCCATGATCAGTTCAGGCACAAAGTAAACTCCCTCTTCGAAACGCTTGCCTATTATTCCAAGGGCATCCCTGTAGGCATCCATGATTTGCAAAGGAGGCGTTCCGGCGTCCAGGTACTTCCTGGTGAGCGCAAGGGCATCATCTTCATTCATTTCCACTACTGCATTTATGAGGTCCTGCATGATTTTCCTCCGTCGTCTTGCTCTAATATCTGCCGTATTTCTTGCCTGCCTGGATGAACGCCTTCAGCGTATCTTCCCTGGCCTCGTCCATGGCGCACCCGATGCTGAGGATATAGCCTCCGTCACCTGCCGCGGTATCGAGCAACTTCCTGGTCTCCTGTTCCACCTCCTGCACAGTGCCGGTTATAATCAAAGAGACCGGGAATCCCCCGCCGATACACGATTTACCCCCTAAAACTTCCCTGGCCCGGGCCATGTCCGTTCTATCGAAGATGAAAGCGCACTCCCCTTTGGGCAATTCCGCCAAAAATTCCAGACGGTGGTTATAGCCCCCCTCCACAAAACAAACGGGCATGCATCCATTTGCCGCCAAACCCAGGATCACCTTCTTTAGACTTGGCCAGTAGAACTTGTTGAACTGCTCGTTTGACATGAATCCGTCCGCGCCTTTGTGCAACGGAATAAAAACGAGGGGGTTGTTATTGGCCAGGGCCCCGCCCACCCCCATGCTTATCATCAGAGGCACCAACCTCTCCACTGCTTCGAGCACTTTTTCAGGTCTTCGGTAAAGGTCCATCATTAATTGAGTGGTGCCCCGAAAGGAATCGCCCAGAGCATCAAAAGGGGCCTTGGTGGCGCTGCCGGCACACATCGGATAACCCGATCCAAATGTTTGCCCAATGTAGGGCCCCAGGGCCTGAATCCACTCAAAGCTGATCCTGCCGGCTTCCAGTAGGGCTTTTAATGCTTCCTGGATTGGTGGCGCGCCCAAGGTGCAAAGCCACGGTCCAGCCATGGGCAATTCCATTGTGCCGTATAATGGAGGCATTTGGGCCAGGGGTTTAAGGGCACTGTGAGTCCGGGGAAACCACACGCGCAGCCAGTAATCGGTAGGGTCTGCAATAAAGTGATCATAATCCTCGGATTTCATGTATTCTTTTTCGATAAACTGGTAACCCTGCTCGTCCCTGATCCCATGGCCGGGCCATTTGTACAGATTGTAGCCCAGCACATCCAGGGCCGGACCGTGCATAACCATGGGCGCAATAAAGGTCGCGTCCACATCGTAGTCCCTGGAGTAATCGACAAGGACCTTTCCAAGGATGTGAGGATCATACATAGCCTGTTTTGCCGAATAACCATAGAGCATGATCGGCGCGAAAACGGCTAGAGGAACAACCGGCACCCTGTCCGGAGTTTTCTTGAGCTTGACAGCGTCCCTGATAAGACCTGCACGGTACTGGTATGCCGCCCTTGCTTCATCGTCGGCAAATGCAATACCTTCTCCGGAGGCCCATTTCGCCAGAAAAACTTCCTGCTTTTGGCTCGAAGACATATTCTCCCAACCTTCGATCATGGCTTTCGCTCCTTTCTAACTCACGTGGTTCGAAGCACACTCTATCCGGCTCACACAATCTTTGCCTCTTGATTACAGGTCCTTTTTGGGCCCGATTTTCCCGGCCCGAAAAGCCCTGTTGAAATTAAGACAGTGACGGTCTTTTCCTAAAACCGTTTCCGCAGCCATCATTATCCCCCGCAGTTCCCGTTCCTCCGGATCGACGATCGCGCTGTCCATACCTGCCTGTATTGCAAGGACCAGGAATGCCCGGTTGATTATCGAACGCAAGGGCATACCGAAAGAGATGTTGGACAATCCGCACGTGAGATGGACCCCGGGGAATTCTTCCTTTATTTTCCGGCAGGTTTCAAGAGTGATGTTCCCATTGTCGGTCCCCGTCGAAATTGCCATGACAAGCGGGTCCACATAGAGCTTTTCGTCGGGCAGTCCTCCATTGCGAGTCATTCCCACGAGCCGTCTGACAATTTCGAGCCGCCCGTCGCCTGTTCGAGGGATTCCATTGTCATCGAGGGCCAAAACTATCAGCTCTGTCCCGAACTCGCAGGCGAG
Organism: Syntrophobacter sp. SbD1; assembly: GCA_900290365.1. Classification (GTDB taxonomy): domain Bacteria; phylum Desulfobacterota; class Syntrophobacteria; order Syntrophobacterales; family Syntrophobacteraceae; genus SbD1. The sequence continues at coordinate 6,700 of OMOE01000162.1, forward strand.
GGGCAACACTGAGTCGACACGGGACTTTTCTCCGCTTAGAGAGTTGAGCATGGGGATTTTTGACGACTTTTCGATACCGGCCCGAAGGGCTCTATGATTGACGCTGTCCAGACACAGTGCTGCATCCGGGACCGCTTCCTGAACTATTTCAACCAACCACGCCATGTCCTGCGGTTCACGCCCGGCCAAACTGCCCGCGTTGATATCCAAGTATGAAGCCCCGCTCTGAAACTGCCGCAACGCCAGGCCGCGTATGAAATCCGCATCGCGATTCACGATTGCGGCGGCTACCTGTTTTCTCGTACCGTTTATTTTCTCACCTATGATTATCATGGGTCTATCATCTAGTCTTCTAGATGATTTGTCAAGGAAAATCTCTGTAAAATGAAAAGGGGCAACCCCGTTCAGCGCGAAATTATATCGCACAGAACAGAGCCGCCCCCTTGCGGTTGTGACGAGTTGTCCGAGAGAGATGTAGCCTTGCCGGCCGGAGACCCGAACTGCCGGTCAGACGCAGTTGGGCACCCCTTGACCGGGCCCCGGGCGTTGACCGATTGGAGCTATTTTAGACGCTGCCAAAAAACCATTCCAGCGCGCCTTCCTTAATCTTTTTCTCTCCGTATGTGCATGAGTCAAGGCCGATGGAACATTCCGTCACCATCCCTTTTTTCTCAACTACGGAATATGTCGTTTTCTGGGCATCAAGCATCATTTTCCCGCCGCGCTGCACCATGGCGGTGCCTTCAGCGTTGTTCGTGGCCATCGTTTGCTGGCCTTGGAGCATCGTATCGTAGCCCTGTTTCATCATCATTTCGGCCGACATCAGCTCTTGGTCCTTCATTCCCTTCTTCGCCATTATCTCCATAACCTTCTGGTTTCCGTCCATCATCTGCTTTGCGCCTTCCACCATGGCCTGGCATGCATGATCGGCTTCAGCTGCCTGTAGAACTCCAGCTACAGAGAAAATCCCGATTGACAGAAAAATGATCAAAGAAGTAGCGAATAACTTGCTGCGATTTTTCATTTAATGGCTCCTCCAGATGATGTTGATAAGAGAAATACAATATTAAGATGGATCTCCGGCTCGTCCTTTATTGCAACTGGCGCAACTGCTCAGCAACTCGAAGAAATCACCTCCTCTTTAGTAAAAACAACCTAAGTAATCACAGGACAAAATTAATTACATACGAAGATGTCTTAGAAGAAATGGAAGGCACACAGGTTATTATACAAAACCGAACTTTTCGATATCACCCAACTTTAGTTATTGGAAATTGATTGTCAAGCGGGGTGCACCGCTTTCTCGTATTCGTTCACAGAAGCAGAGACGCAGAAAGCGCAGGGCGGTGGGACCGCCAGCCGGGTTCGCCACTCAAACCTTCGGCGGCGGCAAGAAAATCTTGACAAAATTTCAAGAAACTCGATGTTAGTTTCACAGAGAAAAAACAATCATCCACGGAATAAACGGATCTCACCGATTTACATCTTTTCTCTGCGTCTCGGCGGTGGATTGTTACGAGAGCAGGTGCTCGTTGCCGAGGCGAACTCTTGTGAGGCCGGCATGTTTGGCTGCATTAAGACAGGCATAAGCCTGGGCGGTGGAGGTGGTTGGCGAGTCGTCCATCTGGAATTGCGGAGCAAAAGCCAGGAGAGCGTAGGGTATATCGGGATTTATCCGGGCGATGAACGAAGCTAACCCGTACACCTCGTCTTCGTCAACATAGCCGGGAATTAGAGGGGTGCTGGCCACCAGCGCAGGAGGAGAGGATCGTTTCGAAGCCAGTTCCGCGGCCCTGGCAAAATTTTCCAGTATCTTCGAGTTATCGAATCCGCACAGAGCGCGGTGCGTTCCGGGGTTCCAAGCCTGCAGGCCGATTTTTACACACCCGCCGGATTGCATCGAAAGCTTGAACATCTCTTTTAACCCCGAAGTTGAAGTACCGTTGGTTTCCCAGCAGATTCTAAGGATTCGTCCGGAATTTTTCTTTCGCACGGCATTGCTGATTCGAACGGCATACGGCAGTTGTGGGCCGGGATCGCCACCGAAAAAACATATGCAGCTCGTACAATCGTTCACCGAATTTTCCACGCTCTCGATACTGGACCATCTGGGCGCAAGATGGGCGGTTTTAAAAGACCAGTTCAGGCAATAGAGGCAGTTGAGGTTGCAGGCTTCAAAGAAGACGGCAAGGTTATAGAAACCCACTTCAGGACCGCAATCATTGGCGTAGTCGGGGTATCCCGCACCCGTGCCCCCGGCGCAAACCCAGTCGGCAACGCAATTGGTCGGGAGAGGATCGTGGTAAAAGGATACAAGACCACGGGAGCGGCCATCTGTTTGCATACTGGATTTACTCCCGTGCCTTACCCCGCAGTACCCCTTATGATTCATACCCGGTTTGCAGCGATGAAAGCAAAGTTTGCATTCGGTCCCGTCAGGGTTGGCGGCAGGACGGGCAGGCAGCCCATACATTTCCCTGGATTCGGTATGGACCTGCTCGATTCGGTCCCTGCACTCGTCGGGCCGGTTCCTGACGCAGGAAGGGCAGATTCCTATGCGGCTTGAAATGTTATCCAGAGCATCACCGCACAGGAGGCATCCGCCTGATATGGATTTTCCTCTTATAAGCATCAAAGTTCCCAGTCGTAGGCATGCACCGCTGAGGTGCTCAAAGCGCTGCGCGGTGTTGCAGCGACCAAAGGACACTGAATACAGATTGAACGATCAGCAAATACGCGGGAGCTGTTCGCCTCGGAGCATGTCCACCAAACGGTGACCTCCAATCATTGTGCGAAGGAACACCCTTCCCGGATCATCTGAAACGATCTCTCCTATGAGGCATGACGCGCGCCCGAGCGGATGTGACTTCATGGCCGCAAGCACGGCATCGGCGCCCTTTTGGGGGACAACCGCCAGGACCTTCCCCTCATTTGCGACATAAAGAGGGTCAAAGCCCAGCACTTCACACGCTCCGAGAACATCTTCCCTTACGGGAAGCGCCTCTTCGAACAGACGTATGCCCACCCCGGACTGTTCGGCAATCTCGTTCAGGGTCGTGGCCACACCACCCCTGGTAGGGTCGCGAAGGACATGAATTCCGCAATAGGCGTCCAGCATCAGCTCAACGAGGCCATTGAGGGCAGCGGCATCACTTTGGATCTCGTTTTCGAATGCAAGACCTTCCCGTTTGCAAAGCACCGCCATACCATGGTCGCCTATCGTGCCGTTAATGAACACGAGGTCACCCGGCCGGGCATTCCGGCCGCCTATGTCGATTCCAGCCGGTACGATCCCCACTCCGGTGGTGTTAATGAAGAGCTTGTCCGCCTTTCCTCTTGGCACCACCTTGGTATCGCCGGCTATCACTTGAACTCCGGCCTCTTGAGCCGCCTTCGCCATCGACGCGACTATTATTCTCAGATCACTGCAGGCAAGCCCCTCTTCGAGGATGAAACCAGCGGTTATATAAAGAGGCTTTGCGCCGCACATGGCAAGATCGTTGACGGTACCGTGCACCGCAAGGCTTCCTATGTTGCCTCCAGGGAAAAAAATGGGGTCTACCACAAATGAATCCGTGGTCATCGCCATGCGCCCGCCCTGTATCTCAAAAACGGCGCCGTCGTTTCTTTCCGCCAGAAGCGGGTTTTGCAATGCGCTCACGAAGATATCGTCTATCAGTTCGTGCATCGCGCGCCCGCCGCTTCCCTGATCGAGTTGAATTATCATAAAACGGTCCTCAGTGGTCGGTCGTTAGTCGTCAGTCGTTTTTGGTCAGCGCTCAGCTTTTCTCTAACCACTGGCCACTGACGACTGACCACTATCCTTGTGATATCTGTAATAAGCTCCGCATGTCCCCTCACCGGACACCATGCATGGGCCCTTCGGGTCCCGGGGCGAGCAAACCTTTCGGAACAGCCCGCATTCGGGCGGGGTCATAACCCCCCGAAGCACTTCCCCGCACCTGCATCCCGGATGCTCTTTAACCCTGATATCAGGCATCGAAAACCGGTCGGCAGCGTCGAACATTTTCCAACCGGGACGGAAGCCGAGTCCGCTTTTCGCAATAGGCCCGATTCCGCGCCAGGTGCAATCAACCGGTTCGAAGACCTCGTCAATGAGTCTTAAAGCCGCAGAGTTTCCTTCCCAGGTAACCGCCCGGCGATACCGGTTTTCGACTTCGGCCCTTCCGCTTTCGACCTGGTCTATCAGGGAACAGATGCCCTGCAGGATGTCCAGGTGTTCGAAGCCGGTGATCACGCAGGGCACTTTGTAGTTGTCCGCAATTTCCTGGTATGCCCCCGCGCCGATAACAATGCTGACGTGACCGGGACATATGAAACCGTCGAGCTTGACTTCATGGGCGTCGAGCAGCGTTCTCATAGCCGGTGGGAGCAGCTTGTGCGCCGAGAAGACCGAAAAGTTACGCACCCCCAGCTCAGAGGCCTGCTGAACGGCAGCAGCTATAGTCGGCGCTGTAGTTTCGAACCCTATACCTATGAATACCACCTGCCGGTCCGGGTTTTCGCGGGCTATCTGCAATGCGTCCAGGGTCGCATAAACGATCCGCACGTCGGCCCCCGTGCTCCTTTTCAGATGAAGCGAGGAAGACGAACCGGGGACCCTTACCAGGTCTCCGAAAGTGGTTATGATGACGCCGGGTTGCTCGGCAAGCCATATCGCCCTGTCAATGTCTTCGTTGGCGGTGACGCAAACAGGGCAGCCGGGGCCGCTGATCAGTTTTATCTGCGGCGGCAGAAGCTCTCTGAGCCCGGACCTGAAGATAGCGACCGTGTGAGTGCCGCAGATTTCCATCAGCCTGATCTCCCCTTTGGGGAAAGCTTTGCGCCGGAGCCTTTCGATGAGGTTTTTGGCCAATTGAGGGTCCCTGTACTCATCAAGATATTTCATATTGAATCTATCTTTCCTTGCTCCGCAAGGAGCATTTGCGCCCCGATCCACGCCTGGCCAAGCGAAATACAAGCGTCGTTCGCCGGGACCTCAATATGAGTGTAAACCTCCAGACCCCTATCGGCGAGTTCTATTTCCAACCGTTGCGAAAGATAAGCGTTCTGAAAGACCCCGCCGCTGAGGGCGACACGATGGAGGCCTGTTCTTTCGGCCGCGCTCACTGCGGCATCGCGAAGAACCCGAACTATGCCGTTATGGAACCGCGCGGCGATCTTTCCAACAGGCGCCCCGTTTCTGACGTCTTCTGCCAGCGCCTCTATTATTGGAAACTGGTCGATGCTGATGCAATCTCCGCCGGCGTCGACTCTACCCGGGTAGCATCCGTCATCTGGTTCTATCGCCTGTTCCAGTTCGATTGCCGCCTGCCCTTCGTAATTGACGAACAGGCGAATCCCGCAAAGAGCGGCTGCGGCGTCGAAGAGCCTGCCGCAAGAAGAGGTGAGAGGGCAATTAAGCCGTCGCGAAAGCATCTGCAAGATAATCTTGAGATCACGCACAGACCGCAGGGCCGGAAAGTCTGCGAGCCGGCGCTCTGCGTTTCCCGGGTCGATGGTCCAGAGGTAACTAACGGCCATGCGCCAGGGCTCTTTTATGGCCTTTGCGCCACCGGGCAGAGGGACTTGCCTGAAATGGCCAAGCCGTTCAAAGCCCTGATCATCCACTCGCAGAATTTCACCGCCCCAGATCGTTCCGTCAGTACCCAGGCCGGTCCCGTCGAGCGCAAGGCCTATCACAGGCCCGTCGATCCCTCGCTCCGCGATTACCGCGGCAATATGCGCGTGATGGTGTTGGACCCCAAGGCAGGGCAGTTTTTGTCTCTTTAGCGCCCATTGGGTATTGAGGTAGTCGGGATGAAGGTCGTGAACGATAAGTCGCGGATCGATTTCCAGGACCCGTTCCAGGTGGGAGATGGTATGCTCGAATGAGCGCAGCGTCTCGAGGTTTTCCAGGTCGCCGATATGCTGGCTGACAAAAGCTTCCCTGCCCCGTGTAAGACAGACGGTGTTTTTGAGCTCCGCCCCGGCGCCAAGCACCGATGGGACCGGGCGGGCAAGAAAAACCGGCAGCGGTGAGTATCCTCGTGCCCGGCGTAGAGGGCGAGTACTATCCCCGAGTACTCGACTCACCGAATCGTCGCACCGCATGTAAATCTCACGGTCGTGGAAAAGATGGTAGTCGGCTATGCCGCTCAGTCGCAGCCGGGCCTGCGAGTTCTCTATCACGATTGGTTCATCGCTCTGGTTGCCGCTGGTCATCACCAGCGCGTTGTAAGGCGAGTTTTCAAACAGGAGAAAATGAAGAGGCGTGTAGGGAAGAAAGACGCCCAACTGCCTGTTTTTTGGCGCTACGCTCCGGGCGATTGGAGGCCCGGTTTGATCCGGACGCTTTGCCAGCAGCACTATGGGCCTTTCATGGCCTGTCAGAAGCGCTTCTTCCCTGGCGTTCAGGTGACAATACCGCCTGATCTCTTCGAGTTGCGAAAACATGACCGCAAAAGGCTTTTCCTCGCGTATCTTGCGGCTTCTAAGCCGGCTCACCGCCGCCTCGCCGGTCGCTTTTACAGCCAGATGGAAACCGCCAAGTCCCCTGATCGATACAATAGACCCTGAATCGAGCAGCGCCGACGCTTTTACGACCGCCTCTCCTGCTGTGGCGATCACGCTTCCCCGCGCGTCTTCGAGCCATACCTGCGGACCGCATTGCGGGCAGGCGTTCGGTTGAGCATGAAAGCGCCGGTCAAGGGGGTCGTCATATTCGATGCGGCATTGCGGGCACATATCGAAGCTGTCCATGGTAGTCTTGGCCCGGTCGTAAGGAATGTCCTTTATTATCGTATACCGGGGGCCGCAATTGGTGCAGTTTATAAAGGGATAGCGAAATCTTCGGTCACTCGGATCGAAAAGCTCACGCAAACAGTCCGGGCAGGTGCACACATCCGGTGAAATGAGCGTGGTACGCGACTCGATCTCCCGGCTGCTGGTTATACTGAACTCTTCGAGTTCCTCGTAGGGCAGGTCGCTCGTTTCGACTTTGACAATTCTGGCCAAAGGCGGCGGCTCTCGTGAAATTGAAACGATAAAATCGCGAACCGACCCGGCAAGGCCGGCGACCTCAATTTCCACGCCGTCCGACTGGTTTCGGACCCAGCCATTGAGCCTGCATCGCCTGGCCAATTGGTAGATAAAAGGCCGAAAGCCGACACCCTGTACGACGCCCCGGACCTTTATCATAACGCGGCGCCCCGCTCCCGGTGCGCATCGCCTCAAGTCCATCTCTTCTATAGGCACAATCAGCGCCTGAGCCGGACCAGAGCCGGGAAGGATTTTTGTATTCTCGGCTCTATCTGCTTTTCCTGCCAAGTATTTCACTTGCTTTGCTGCCGTCGAAGGCCGCGGCCAGCCTGGCCGGCGGTCCCACCGCCGTGCTCGGCGACCTTCTCTTCGATCCAGGAGAGCCAGGGTGCAAAACCATCTCCGGTCCTGCATGAGATTTCGAAAATCTTTCCCTTGGCGTTTAACTGCCTCACCCTTTCCCGAATCTTGGATACATCGCAATCGGTGTAGGGCAGCAGGTCGATTTTATTCACCAACAAAACGGAACAAATCTGAAACATAAGCGGATATTTGAGCGGCTTGTCATCCCCTTCGGCAACACTTAGGATCATGATCTTTTCGTGCTCGCCCAGGTTGAATTCGGCAGGGCAGACCAGGTTTCCGACGTTTTCTATTATCAGCAGATCCACCGAGGACAGATCCAGGGAGTCCAGCGCGATTTGAATCATGTTGCCGTCAAGGTGACACCCGCCGTCGGTGTTGATCTGAACGGCCTGGACGCCCTTTTTTTGTATCCGTTCCGCGTCATAGGACGATTGCAGGTCGCCTTCGATAACCGCGATACCGATCCTGCCTCTGAGTTCGTCTATCGTTTTTTCCAATAGTGAGGTTTTTCCAGCGCCGGGCGAACTCATGAGGTTCACAACAAATATTCCCGCCTCGTCGAAGCGCTTCCGGTTTTCCGCCGCAAGCCGCTCATTGGCCTGCAAGATGTTGCGAACAACTGGGACCTTGATTTCCATCACTCTTCCCCCGTTTCACCCTCTATGCTCATCACGGTAAGCTCTCGTCCGCTGAGCAGCTCCAAAGCAGCCTCACCACACCTGGGACACAGGAATATCTTGTTTTCGACGTCAAAAGAAAGATCACACTTGTCGCACCGGGCCGTAACGCCGACACTCTCGATCTCAATCACTACCCCGGCCGCCGCCGTATCGCGGCTTACCATTTCGAAGCAAAACATAAGCGAATCCGGAACCACGGCCGCAAACTCCCCGATCTGAAGCTTCACCTTATTGATTCGCTTCAGTCCATGCCTGTTCGATTCATCGACGATGATCTCAAGAAGGCTTTCGGCGATAGCTAGTTCGTGCACTGGACCTTTTCTCCTGATAAAGACTGGTGAGGAGTGATGGGTGAGGGGTAAAAACCACCGACCCGTGAGCTCGTGCCCTCTAACGATCCACTCGCGCCACCGGTACGAATTCACGAAACCATTTAACATAACGATTGCAGACGGGTCAATAGACGCGGGTCGCGACTCCAACTCCGCCGGCAATCCTGTTGACTTTAGGCACTGTGGTTATAATGCAGGGACCCTTGCTAGTCGTGATGAGAGACGGCCCTTTTCGTCATTAAGCCTGCCCCGGAGATTTCCAGTCCGGGGCAGTGCATTTGAGCCGGAATCCAGGTGTCTTTCCAAGCACTTCTTAATCCAGAAGCTCCAGTCCGACATGCACGTTCGCCGATGACATGATTCATGAACCAATCGTGGGAGTTGCTCGCAACGTATGATTCGGATAACAGGACTATCTTGAAACCAGGAAATCCCTGATTCTGATGACATTGTAATCGACTTGGTCGCATCCGGAGAGAACCATGTGTGCACAGGATCGAGAAGGTTGAATGAATAATTCGTGCATCGGCTGCACAGTCGATTTCCATTGCCTCATAACGGACTCCTTCGTACGCCCGCGCTCTCTGATATCCCTTTCAAGACGCCTCGACAGGCGTATGCCCTCCTCCGACTCCAGAAAGACCTTTAAATCAATCACGTTCCACAGCAGTTTGTTGAACAATGTGAAGAGGCCCTCCACAATAATGAACCTCGCGGAAAAGATCGTTTCGGTCCCCTTTTGCCTGACATGCCGGACAAAGTCATAGATGGGCTGATTAATCGTCCTCCCGGAGACAAGTTCACGTACATGTCCGGCCAGTAAATCCAGATCAATAGCTTCAGAGTGATCATAGTTGAGATCTTCCCGAGGTGTCCTGGGAGGTTTTTAGGTATTAGACGAGATCCAAATAACTTGAGATTTGTTGGCAGTCTGTTAGGCCGTATTCGGACTTAAGAGAAGTTATTAGTTAGCCGAAAGGAGGTGTGCAGCGCAAGCAGAAGTTTAGTCACGACCCAATTTCCGAGCTGGTAAATCTTAAATTATTGAAAATATCCCATCTGATTAAGACATCTCGGGCTCAGTGCATCAAAAGTTTTTCGACAACCGCATTGCTTAACAAAGAATTCTCTTTTGTATAATCCCACCTGTTTGGAGGTAGTCTTCCTCTTTTTAGTGGCCTACTCGCATTGAAGGAGGCTTTTTATGTCCGCGTCATTCGAGAATTACGTAAAGAATAAGTTCAAAAAGCCCGGTCCGCTTAAAGGAATCCGTGTCCTGGAGGTCTGTACGCTCCTGTTCGGACCAGCCGGTCCGTCCTTTCTGGGTCAACTGGGAGCCGAAGTTATCAAGGTCGAGCTTCCACCACTGGGCGATGTGACACGATCACTCACGCCTTTCGGCTGGTTCTACAAAGAGCAGAGTCCTGCTTTTATTCACATCAATCCGAATAAGCTCTACATTGCCCTGGAATTTGCACAAAGATATGGGGCAGCAAATTTTCAAAGAGCTTGCGGCAAAGGCGGACATCATAGAATTCAATATGCGCCCTGGAGTTCCAGAGCGATGGAACGTGGGCTATGCGCAGATCAAGGAGATTAATCCCTGCATTATCTACATCGAGAAAAACGGCTTCGGACAATGGGGCGCCTACGCGGAAGAAAACAGGCCCTCCAACGACGGCGCAGCCCAGGCATTGGCGGGCTATGCCTGGATTTCAAGCTTTCCGGGCCGCCCCCCGCTGAAACAGTCCATCTGGGTGTGCGACGTGTTCGGAGCATTGATGGGTGAAGTAGCGGTCCTGTCCGCTCTCCACCATAGAAAGAGGACCGGACGGGGGCAGTACATAGAAATGTCTCAAAGCGAAAACATAATGAGAGCGATGGGATGGGTGTGGCCTTACCAGCAATTTGCCGGGAAAACCGCTGAGCCTAACCTCTTTCCATTTGCCTTTTTACTTTTTACTTTTGCCTTCATTGGTCCCGAGAGTGTTAATTCAGTGTTAATTCCTGCTCCTCGCTCCCTGCTCCTCGCTCCCTGCTCCTCGCTCCAGGGTCTTATTCCCCTGGCCCTCAACGCCGGGAAGGTTAAGTCCGGGAGGCGCCTTCTCCCAGGGATAGCCATTGACGGCACTGGTGTACCCCGCGTTGAACAGCTTCCGCATATATTCCATGTCAAAATCCTCCCTGTGGGGTTCATTAAACGTCTTGGGTATGTAGGCCAGGTTGAAGTCGAGCCCGTCTCGCTGAGAGAGATAATAAATGGTCAGCAGATCCCCCTTCCCTTGATTCTGAATCAGAGAGGAGATAGCCCTGCCCACAATGGGCAGCGTACGTCGTTCCACCTCTGCCCATTCAGGGTCCAGGCGGGCATTCCGGATGACGTAGAGCGTTCTTTCGCGCCGGACAGTGTTATCCGTTGAGAACTGTCCCAATTTGAAAGACGGAGGGTAAATAAAGACCTGCGCAACAGTACCGCCATCGACGTGCATTTCCTGATATGCTCTGCCCTTCGCCTCGACATCAACGAGAACAGGGGGGAAAGCTCCCGGAATAGCGGCGGAAGCCAGCATGATACTCTTGAAAAGAGTGAGGGCTTTGGGATTGCCGCTGGCGGCGATCTGCCCCATATTCCAGATGACTCCCGTCCGTGAGTCCAGGTCCGCCGTTCCGATAAGAAGCATCCTGCCCTTTTGATACTCGGCAGCGACTGCGTCCAGCATCTTCTGGTCCACATAATGGCTAAGCAATGTCCAAAGGGGGGTCGTGTCCGCCATGGCATCCTTGAAGAAAACCGCCAGGAAGTTGCGGGACGTGAAGATGTCTTTCTTGGTCACGTTAGTATATACATTCTTCAAAACATGATCGTATTCATGCCCCAGAAATGCGAAAGGAGCTATAAGGGCGCCTGTGCTGACCCCCGTCACGGCTTTAAACTGTGGCCGGTTCCCTGCCGCAGTCCACCCGACCAGCAGTCCCGCACCGAAAGCCCCGTCATCTCCTCCCCCCGAGACTGCGAGAAATGAAACCGGCGGCAAGGGCCCCTTGTGACCTGATGCAGCCAGGAACTCCTTTTCACGCTCCAACGACTCCAAACCGATCCGAGTGAAATCGGTTATCGCGGCATCAGCGAAAAAACGAGCATCAGGAATACCGGAGATGACGGCTTCCTTCCGGAGTTGCTCCGGCACCGCAGGCCCTCGCGACAGGGTGCCGCAACCGGCACAGAGCATTAGTGTCATGATGCCGAGCAGCGCAAATGAAACATGAGACTTTACGGTCATTCTCCTGCCCTCCCTTCTCGTCCACTTCTTTGCTTTGAATCCGGGGCAACGCCGGCTAAATAAAATCGTCTCATGCAACATAGCCTCAGTCCGATCCATGGCAGACCTCCTCGCGGCGCTTTTGAGGGTCTTCGAACATCAGAAAGCCAATCCCAGCTTGAACCATATGTAGTCGCCTTTGAGAGTATAGAGGAAAACCAACAGTTTCTTCATGGCTAAACCATCCCCTTTCAAATGACCAGCCCAAAAGGGTTCACGTTCATTGCGCGCGCACGGATTCAACGATACTCGCCAGATTGTGCGGAGCCACGCGAATGACCCCGCCTCGCGGGCTGTCAATGTCCGCGATGAGAAAGAACGCGATAGTCACAACAAAGGGCAGAATCAGAAGCAGGAGGCCTTCGGCTTTGACGTTTCGCGTGCCGTAGCCGACCAACAGGTTGCAGCAGACGGCGATCGTTGCCATCAGAGCCCACGCCGCAATTGGGATTCGGTTCCACCAGGCAGCCTGCGTGTATCCCTGTGAGTTCAATACGTCGTTCATGCCTGAAACGGCCAGGGCGACCGTGGGGGTCTGCTGCGCTGCAGCCGGAGCCATGACAGCGGACCACAGCTCGGTCTGTAATTGAGCAGTGCGGGCATTGATCTGTTGAATCTGTTGCTCGTCGCGGGCCATGTAGAACGAAACACGCTGATCCAGGTAGTTCCTTAACAGCGCACGTACCTTCTCCGCATCAGAGGCAGGCAGCAGGTCGGCCCTCACGTATTCGGTGCCGATCGCATTCGCCTCTGCCGCCTCTAAGTTTTTGCGCTGATCATACCGGTTCATGGCCATCGAGAAACTAAATCCGATGACGAGTCCGAGCAGTGTCAGCGTAGCGGCCAGGATAACGCTGAAGTCTTCACGAACGTCCTCTTCCAGCTTGCGCCGCCTCTTTAGAAAGTACGCCCCTATCAGCGCCGAGAGCGAGAGCCCGAAGAAGGAGAGTACGAAAACAAGCAATGGGGAGTCTGTTGCGTTGTTCATTAGCCGCTCACTTCCTTATCTTTGTAATCTTCGAGCCCTGGAGCCCGATTCCTGCCATTAGACCCTGCTGGTCGAAGATGAAAGCGTAGACATCGGACTTGAGCGTCGTGGTTGTCAACGAGCGGGCGACGCCCTCGTCAGCCACCACGACACTTGGGCCGGCTCCGATCTCCCAGCCGCCGCTCCGATTGAGATATTTGACTGCGGATGGCGTCATCAGGAAGAGTACATAGCCGAAGGTTTGAGCGCCGGCTTGAAGACCGTATGATGCCGAAACGGATCTGTAATATCCCACAGTCCTTCCCTTCTTTAGCAGTGCCCCCTCGCCATACTGGGCGCCCACCACAAAGCCCGCCTTGACCATGTTCGGAAAGACAAGGATAGCGGCGGCCCTGTCCGCAAGCATCTTTGCCGAGGGTTGTTCCTCGTAGAGCGTCTGCAGCGCAGCGTCAACGTCGGCGTCGATCCCGGCCGCAGACTCCGCGCGTGCGACTTCGTTCCCATTTGTGACCACAAGTACGGCGGCCAACACCAAAGCCGTGACTATTGCCAGTTTCATTGTTGTTCTCGTTTCCCTTGCTTTTCTCATGGCTTGAGCTTCCTTTCCATTGCTGATGGGTTTCGCCGCGCTCCACCCATCATAGGACTTTACATAGTTTCAGTGCGTGAGTTACTGCTACAGCCTGAAGAGAACCGCCGCGAGGGCTACAAGCCCGAGAAGCGATATCAATGCAGCGACTACTCCCACCAGTGATACGGGGGGTGTCCCCGGATACCGTCTTCGCAAACCGGTTCTGTACACCCGATACTGGATTGTCGCTATCATGAGTGAGAACAATCCGATAGATATCATCAATACCGCGAACTGGCGTGGTCCAATGGCGCCTTGAAGTGGAGGGCGATTTTGCAGCTCCAACTGAAAAAATTTGTAAATGGTGAAGCCGAAAGTGATCAAGGAGGTCGATGTTCTGACCCAGGACATCATCGTTCGTTCGTGTGAGAGGATTGTGCGCTCTAAGGAGAGTTGAGTACTGGAAAGCTCCTTTATGGTTTCCTCATTGCTCTCTGACATCCTGATCATCCGTCCTTTCGTGATTCACTGCGCCGCTTGCCCCGTGCTATCCTGTTCACAGGGCCCCGGATCAACAGATACGGGATGAAAGCAAGAGTAAAGGCAACCAGTAGGGCCTCTCCGGGATAAACTCCCCGAAAGACGATGATTTGCTCTACCAGGTCGATAACAATCGCGATGATGAAAATTTTGCCAACGGATTCCCAGCCGTCTCTCAACATGTCCGACCGTTGATCCGGATGTTTGAAAATACCCCAAAAGTAAGGAGGGCGTTGCTCACGAGCATCTTTTAACCCGGCCCGCACGGCGAAGACGGCAGCCATGAGCGGTTGAATGATCAGTCGAAATTTCATCGGTCCGCTCACCCGGCCGATTAGATTCTCAACGATACGAGTCAATAAATCCTCCACAGCTTTAGCCCTCTGTTGCTGTAGGCTCTCATCGTAAACCCTGATAAACCTACTGTCTTGCAAGGATCATCCGCACCTCTGACTCGGTGTCTCTGATCAGTTCGCCGCTAACATCCACCGTCACGCTGTGGATCTTGCCGGTGAACGGAAACGGCGGATTGTATTCGGAAGTTACCGGAGAGCCAAGGTCCACGCCGCAGACTATGCAACTGAGCAAGCCGATAGCGAGCGGGTTGGTCAGTTCGATATTGCGTTCTCCGACCAGCCTGGAGTCGAAGTAGAGCTGACCCTTGCCGGGCGCGCCTTTGCCGTTGGCGATGTCGGGTTTGCCCGTCACTTCGAACTCGAAGCGCAACTGGTGACGTCCTGCCGGAACGGCCTCGACTGATTCTACGTAATAGAGGTTGCGGCCGACGTAGTTGTAAGCATAGCGGAGCTTGCCGCCCTGAACATACAACGAGTAGCCGCCGTCGCTGCCGCCCTGGGAGAGCAGCACGCCTTCCGCGCCGTTCCCTGGGATCTCCACATCGGCGGTGATGCTGTGAGGGCGATTGAGTATGTTTGCGGTGGCGTTTTGCGGCACTCCCTGCGTGTGAGGGTAAAACACGTACGATGTGCGGTCGACCGCGATCTTGGGGCGCTCGTCGACAAATCGCTGGGTGCCGCGCGAATCGATGGGCATAACCTTGTACTTGCCTGCCTCGACGTACCACATAGCGATCATCTCGATCAGTTTCGCCCGATTCTGCCCGGCTACGTTGTGATTCTCGGCGAAATCCTCGGTGACGTGGTAAAGCTCCCAGGCGGTCGCGTCGAGTTCGGTCAATTTATCCTTGTCGATCGGCGCACCGAAGAATTTGCCGGCTTCCGTGAACGACGGTCCCGGCCACGGGCACACCGCCCGCCAGCCGTCGTGGTAGATCGACCGGTGACCCATCATCTCGAAGTACTGGGTGATGTGCCTGGTTTGCGCCTGAGCGTTGTCGAAGGTATGAGCCAGGCTCAAGCCTTCAATGGGAGATTGCGTGACGCCCCTGATAGAGGTGGGGGCTTCTATGCCGGCCGCCTCCAGTACCGTCGGCGCCATGTCGATGGCATGGGCGTATTGCGTGCGTATCTCTCCCTTCGCTTTGATTCCTTTGGGCCAGTGCACGATGAACGGGTCACTCACGCCACCTCGGTAGGTCTCGCGTTTCCAGCGGCGGAACGGAGTGTCGCCCGCCCACGTCCAGCCCCAGGCGTAGTGGTTACAGAACTCCGGGCCGCCAAGTTTGTCCATGGCGGCCAGGTTCTCTTCCAGCGATCCCTGCACGTTGTTGAAGAACAGCGCTTCGTTGACCATGCCCTGTGGCCCGCCCTCCGAGCTGGCGCCGTTGTCCGAGAGCACCATGATCAAGGTATTGTCGAACTCGCCGATCTTTTTCAGAAACTCGGTCAACCGGCCGATGTGGTAATCGGTATGGGTGAGAAAACCGGCGAAGACTTCCATCATGCGGGCGTAAAGTTTTTTCTCCTCGGCGGACAGCGGATCCCACCGCGGGACGTCGGGGTCATGACGGGAGAGTTCTGCATCGGCGGGTACGATGCCTATTTCCTTTTGACGCTTGAAGATCTGCTCCCGGAGCGCTTCCCAGCCCGCGTCGAACTTTCCGTTATACCTGTCCGCCCATTCCTTGGGCACGTGATGGGGCGCGTGCATCGCGCCGGGGCAGAAATACATGAAGAACGGCTTGTTGGGAGCGACCTGCTTGGAGTCCGCGATGAAGCTGATGGCCTTATCCACCAGGTCCTCGGTCAGATGGTAGCCTTCTTCGGGGGTCTTTTCGGCTTCGACCGTGTGGTTGTCGTATACCAGTTCAGGGTAGTACTGGTGTGTCTCGCCGCCCATAAATCCGTAGAATCGCTCGAATCCGCGCCCCAGTGGCCAGCGGTCATAGGGGCCTGCGGCCGAGATCTGGTCAGAGGGCGTCAGGTGCCATTTGCCGATGGCGTACGTATTGTAGCCATGCTGCATAAGCATCTCTGAAAGGAAACCGTTTTCGAACGGGATGTTGCCGTTGCTGCCCGGATAACCCGTCGAGCCTTCGGTGATGCACGACATGGCGTTCGAGTGATGATTGCGCCCGGTCAGGATACAGGAGCGCGTGGGCGAGCACAGCGCAGTGGTGTGCATGTTGTTGTAGCTCAGGCCGTTTTTTGCGAGCGAGTCGATGTTGGGTGTCTCGATGGGGCTTCCGTAGCATCCCAACTGCCCATAGCCGGTGTCGTCGAGAATAATGAACAACACGTTGGGCGTCCCCTCTCGGGCGCGAAGCGGTTCGGGCCAGGCGGGCGAAGATACATCAAATGTGCGGCCGATCACGCCGGAAAAAGCTGTTCCAGGTTTGTATTCTTTAAGACCCATAGATTTTATCCTCCTCTCTGTTAGCCAAACTACAGCTCACCGGCTCAGTGCATGCCGGCGCCGGAAGCATCTTTCAGTTGCTCCAGCACACGGTCCATGTTGAACGACGCCGGCTTCTGCCGGGGTGGGAAATCCTTTATCGACTGGATCTGCTGCGCCACGTACGCCTGCGCCGGCACCAACAGGAAGGCGTGGTCGAAAAACCAGTCCCAGTATGTGTTGGAGTTTTCGTCCGCGCGTTCGAAGGGATCGCGGCGAAGATTGAACAGCTTGGGGAGACGAAGAGGCACGAAAGGCTCCGACCACAATGCACAGGTTTTGGCCCGCTGTTCCATGAATACCAGCTTCCAGTCGTTAAAGCGCAGCGCGACTAGCTGGCCGTCGTCGTTTACATAGAAGAAGGCGTCGCGAGGGCTTTCCTTCACTGCGCCGGTCAGGTAGGGAAGCATGTCGATGCCGTCGATGCAGACCTTGAAGGTCCTGGCCCCGGCCTTGTAGCCCTTCAGGAGCTTTCCCTTGATGTCAGGTTCCCCGGCGGCCGCCAGAAGCGTCGGCAGCCAGTCCTGGTGGGAGACGATGCCGTTAAGCATCGTGCCGGCGGGAATCTTCCCGGGCCAGCGGACGAAGGCCGGCACACGGAACGCCCCCTCCCAGTTCGTGTTCTTCTCACTGCGGAAGGGAGTGATGCCCGCATCGGGCCAGGAGTTGTAGTGAGGGCCGTTGTCGGTGCTGTACATGACAATGGTGTTATCTGCAATGCCAAGGTCGTCGAGTTTATTAAGGAGGACACCTACCTGATCGTCATGATAGACCATGGCGTCGTTGTAGAACCCCTGTCCGCTTCTGCCTTCGTACTCCTTCTTGACGTGGGTGCGAAAATGCATGTGAGTGGAGTTCCACCAGACGAAGAAGGGCTTCCCTTCTTTGTGGGCCCGGTCGATGAAATCGAGCGTTTTGCCTGTAATTTCTTCGTCGATTGTTTCCATTCGCTTCTTAGTTAGCGGCCCCGTGTCTTCGATGCGGCCGCCGGCGAAGCTGTGGATGACGCCCCGCGGACCGAACCTCTTCCTGAATGCCGGATCTTTAGGGTAGTCCGGCAGCTCTGGTTCCTCCTCGGCGTTGAGATGGTAGAGGTTGCCGAAGAATTCATCGAAACCGTGGTTAGTGGGCAGGAACTCGTCCTTGTCCCCAAAATGGTTTTTCCCGAACTGGCCGGTAGCGTAACCCAGGGGTTTGAGCATTTCCGCGATGGTCGGGTCTTCCGGGCACAGCCCCTGGTCCGCTCCGGGCAGGCCCACCTTGGTCAAACCAGTGCGCAGAGGATTCTGACCGGTGATGAAGGCGGCCCGGCCTGCCGTGCAGCTCTGCTGCCCGTAATAGTCGGTAAACGCCACGCCTTCGTTGCCGATCCGGTCGATGTTCGGCGTTCGGTAGCCCATCATGCCCCGGTTGTTGTAGCTGATGTTCCAGGTGCCGATGTCGTCTCCCCAGATTATGAGGATATTAGGTTTTTTGTCTGCCATTACAGAGTCTCCTCCTTAATTCCCGTGACACTTTTTGAATTTCATTCCACTCCCGCACGGACATGGATCGTTTCTCCCTGCACTTGCGAACCTTGTCTTGAGATCCCCCTTCTCCCTTGCCACAATGGCCATTACCTCAGAGGCAGGCCTGTTGGTCCGGATAAGCTCAGCCATGATACGCATGGATTTGTCCGCATGTTTGAAGAAAGCCTTATATCCTGCGCAGAGGTAGTTCAGCCCGGGCTCTCCATCAGGAGTTTTACAGAAGCGGTTCTTGGGACATTCCCCGTTGCAAATGGATAAGACAGGGCATTCCCGGCAGTACCGGGGCAGAGCGTCTTTTTTGTCCCTTCCGAACTTCCTTTGTTGCTCCGAAGCCACGAGATCGATCATGGGCGTCTCAAGGATGTTTCCCAGGTAGTGATCAGGTTCAACGAAATGGTCGCAGGAATAAAGATCTCCATTGTGTTCCAGCGCCATTCCGAGGCCGCAGGTCGGGCCAAAGATACAGACGGTCCCGGCCACTCCGAGCCAGCCGGCCAGCGCTCCGTCGAAATTAAGGACAAACGTCCTGCCCACATCCCTTCTGACCCACTCATCGAAAATCTCGATCAGAAATCGACCGAATTGTTCCGGTTGCACCGATCTGTGCGTGACCGTCTCCACAAGTGCTCCCCCCTTTTCTAAAGGGGGGCAGGGGGGATTTTCCGCGCGCTCCACAATCGGAATGAATTGTATGTAGGAGAACCCAAGTTCATCCCGGAAGAACCGGTACACATCCAGGGGGTGGGCGGCGTTTTTCGAATTGACCGTGCAGAGGATGTTGCACTCCACTTTGTGCTTCTGGAGCAGCCGCGCGGCCCGCACGACCCTGTCGAAGGTCCCGCGGCCTGCTTTGTCTTTGCGGTGGAAATCATGAAGTTCCCCTGGTCCATCAATGCTGAGTCCGACGAGGAAGTTGTTCTCGCCAAAGAACCGGCACCATTCGTCGTTAAGCAGGATGCCGTTGGTCTGGAAGGTGTTTTCGATGTGGGCGCCGGGTTTGCGGTGCTTTTTCTGCAACTCCACGGAGTGCCTGAAAAAATCGAGTCCCATAAGCGTTGGCTCGCCCCCCTGCCAGGCTACGGTAACCCGGGGAGTTCGGTGGGATTCCAGGAGTTGGCGGATATAAGCCTCGTGGACCTGCGCCGGCATCCTGAAATCGCTTCCGGGATAAAGTTTTTCCTTCTTCAGGAAGAAACAGTAGCCGCAACGGAGATTGCAGGCCGAACCCGTAGGCTTTGCCATGATGTGAAAAGCTTTGGGAATATCACACGTCGTCATGTCCCTCATTCACTCGGTTTTGAGGCATTTCATCCTTGGTCAGGCCCGATTCGGCGGCAGATCTTCTCCGGAAAAACAGTTTGCCTAATGTGTCTTCACCCAGCACTCGCTTTAATTCCCCGAAAGCAAAAAAGGGTATGAAAGCTACAAACGTGACCAAACATCTGGACAGCAATTCGTACCAGCCTGCGCTCATAAACTCATCAAAGCCGGCCGCGATGCCTTTCCCGTGCAGCAATCCGATTGTGGTGTCTTCGACAATATCGAAGAGCCCCACAAAAATGGTGAACACAACAGCCTTGTATACGGTTGGCAAGATCAGCGAATGGTCCTCAAAACGACGGCCCAGGTGCAAGGTTTGCCCCACCATAATGACTTTGGCCAAAATCAGCGCTTTGATGACGCCGGCCCCATAATGCAAATAGCTGATTTGATACTCGGCCAGTATCAATCTGCGATACCATTCAAATGAACCAAAAAAAACGGCCAGGTACATGAACATGATGTAATACTCGGCCATTTCGTGGATCGCTTTGGACTTCCAGCCGGTTCTCTTCGTGTTCGCTTCGTTCATAAAACACTCGGCGATATTTAAACGGGTTAAACATCTGGGCGGTGAACTATTACGTGCGGTCCTGGTGTCCCGGTAATGTCGGTGCGTCGATCGGTTGTGTGCTAATCGAATAGAGAGATAAGAATTCACCCCTGTCAGACAAATAGGGTGTAATACCCATTTGGGGCCGTTCGGAGGTGTAATCCTAATAAATCAATCGTTCTGGACACCATTGGACTTGTGGGCGGGCGTGTCGATGAGTTTTTCAATGAGTTTGTCTTTTTCATCCCAGAGATTATCCAGCCAATCCTTGAACAGCCGGCGGAATTGCCGGTCTGAAAGATAATCTCCGAGCAACTCCGGGGTAACGGGTATCTGTTTTACCCTCACCTTGATTTCCATGGCGTTGGTGCACAAAAATGTCCACAACCTCGGAATTCCTTGCGGATATACGATCGTCACATCCAGTATGGCGTGAAGCCGCTGACCTAATGTGCCAAGCACAACAGCCATGCCGCCGGTCTTGGGTTTCAGGAGGTGGGTAAAGGGGGAATTGTCTCTGTCCCGTTTTGCCGTGGTAAAACGCGTTCCTTCTACGAAGTTCATTATGGTTACAGGGAGCAATCGGAATTTGTCACAGGCTTTGGCGGCAGTTTCCATGTCCTTGCGGCCCGAGGACGTTCGCTTCATAAAAGGAAAGTCCAGAGTCCACCAGGCGATTCCAAGGAACGGCACCCAAAACAGTTCTTTTTTGAGGAAAAATTTCAGAACCGGGATCTTGCGGTGGAAGATGTTCTGCAAGACGACAATATCGACCATTGACTGGTGATTGGCCACCAGCAGATACCATGCATCGGGCTGCAGCCCATCGACGCCCTGGACATCCCATCGTAAATTTTTGCCCAGTTTCAAGCCCAGACAGTTGAACCGCACCCACCCCTGAGCGATTCCGTTGGCCAGTTTACCACAGACAATACGCCAGCTGTGGATTGGAATAAGCAGCTTGAACAGCGCCACCACGTAGAGAAGCAGGCAACTGATGATGGTACTGACGGCGAGCGCGATAAACAAGATGGAACCTTGGAGCGGGGCAGGCAAAAATTGCAGCATGGTCCTGGGTGTTTTCCTTTCAAAGCAATGGCCTTAAGGCAACAGCATTATTGATAACATTTCTATCGTAAACGTACGGGACAATTTCTGCAACATAAAGCTCTTCCTCAGCGTTTCATCGGCGCTCGCGTCTCCGAGCCAGATATACTCCCAACGCGATTGCCACAATGAAAAAGCCCCGGGTGCCCAAAGCCGGCGCAGGGACAGCCACTGCGTTAGGCTGGAAGGTGGCCGTTGCACTCAGCGCCTGGCTCATCGTCACTACACAACTGCCGGTCCCGTAGCAATTGCCGGTCCAGCCGGTAAAACTGTATCCGGAGGCCGGTGTAGCGGTGAGGGTAAGCACGGCGTCGCTGGTGAACATCTGATTGCAGGTGCTGCCGCCGCAGGCAATGTCGGTTCCTGGCGAAGAATCTACCGTGCCGTTCCCGATGACGGTGACCGAGAGGGAGTAGCTTGTCAAGAAAGGCGTAACGCTGCCGGAAGGCGCCGAAGCCGGTCCTGTTTCAGCAGCGTTGGCCGCTGTGACGGTGAAGGTATAAGAGGCACCTGCGGTCAAGCCGGTCACGGTGATGGGGCTGGAGCTTGCGGTGGCGGTGAAGTTTCCCGGAGTCGAGGTAACAGTGTAAGAGGTTATGGGACTGCCGCCGTCGGACGACGGAGCGGTAAAGCTGACCGTAGCTTGCCTGTCGCCGGCGGTCGCGGTCGCTCCGGTCGGGGCTCCGGGGGGGCCAACCGGCGTCACGCTGTTTGAGGGGTCCGATGCGGGGCCGGTTCCTGCGGCGTTGGTGGCGGCGACAGTGAATGTATAGGCGGCGCCATTCGTTAGCCCTGTGATGGTGATCGGACTGGAACTTCCACTGGCGGTGAAGTTTCCAGGGGTCGAGGTAACGGTGTAAGAGGTTATCGCGCCGCCGCCGTTGGACGCTGGAGCGGTGAAGCTCACTGTGGCCTGCCCGTTGCCGGCGGTTGCCGTTGCTCCGGTCGGGGCGCCGGGAAGACTGATCGCTGTAAATGTGGCTGTTACGCTCTGTGCGGCATTCATTGTAACCTGGCATGCGCCGGCGCCGCTGCACCCGCCGCCCGACCAGCCCGTGAAAGTCGAGTTGCCGTTTGGCGTTGCGGTTAAGGTTACCACCGCTCCACTGGTGTATGGAGCGAAACATGTAGAGCCGCAAGATATGCCGGACGGACTGCTGGCAACAGCGCCGCCGCCTGTGCCGGCGCTTGTCACCAGAAGGCCAAATGTTCCCGTGTGAGTTTGCATCGCGTTAACGAGCGCATTGGCGTCTACCGAACCCAGACCCGTAACAGCGCTGTAGCCTGTCCCGCAAGTGTATCCAGTCACTCCGGGGACACTATTATTTCCTGAAGTTATATCGTGAAAGACCGTGGCGCCGCCTGATGCATACTGCGCTTTTCCAATCTGATACAGAGGCACATTGGCGTTTCCCTGGCCCTGGCCTGTCTCCTGCACGACAAGCGCCATAAGCCCGGCGAATGAAGGAGAGGATGCCGACGTGCCGGCCACGGCGTACAAGGTCCCCGTTTGCTCGA
The DNA here is from genome assembly GCA_900290365.1 of Syntrophobacter sp. SbD1. Taxonomy (GTDB): domain Bacteria; phylum Desulfobacterota; class Syntrophobacteria; order Syntrophobacterales; family Syntrophobacteraceae; genus SbD1. Next base: position 29,379 of record OMOE01000162.1, read on the forward strand.
CCAGGTAGCTGTCGTGCATGGCTGCGCTAAGGGCAACATCGGGGACATAACGATGGTTAGCACGTTGTCCGGTCGGGACCCCTGTCGCAGCCTGCCATGCCGGTTTGGTGTATAAGGTCGAATGGCCTCCGCCCGAAGCCCAAAGGTCGGAACCGCCTGACACATCTCCGCTTTCGTTCCAGGCCACTTCCGGTATGTAGCTTATGGCGGATACGTCTCCCGGGCCGTTGGTAGTATTCCAATAATTGCCGGATCCTTCATTGAACTCGGTACCCCCCACCGCTATGTTGTAGGGTGTTGAAGCGAGCCCGTTGACTGCTTGCCCCGACCCTTCCGTATCGCCGCCTGAATCGCAGCCTGCAGCGCCGGAATCGCCCGATGAGACGAAGGGTGTGATCCCCTGGGTGGTTGCTTGCTGCCACACATTATTGTAAAAATTATTCTCACTCGTTCCCAAATCCGACTCGCATTCGCCGAAGCTTGTGCTCATCACCGGCGCCAGGTTGTTATCTACGATATATTGGGCGGACAGGTCCACACCATCCGTGGTGCCGGTCGATTGCGAAGTAACGAATAGAATAGTGGCATTTTTTGCCACACCTCCCGACCACTCGACGTCAAGGTCGGCTTCAGTGTCTTCGTCGCCGCCTAAATCACCGGGATCGGTGCCGTTCACTATAATCTGTGGAGGATTGGCAGGAAGCCCCATCGTGCTGCGGAACGCAGCCCAGTCGGAGCTGGCTGTAGAGGGGTTGGTGCGGCCCACTATGGCGATCTTTTGGCCGCTGCCGTCGATTCCGGCATTGTAAAGCACATTGAGGTTATAGATGATCGCAAAGTCTCCAGGCGACAGGTAATTTGTTGAACCCGAGGTGTAATCAGGCTGGACCGGGCGCGCCCCTGCATGCATCATCTTGCGGGGGAAGTCATTGAGGGAGACTATGCCTGCCACCAGGTCCGACAACCCTCGCGGTATAGAGGGGTCTCTGTCGTTTGCATGATGAAGCTGGCCATTAACATAATAAAGGTGAATTTGCGTATGAAAAGCAGGCTCTACAGCGGCTACCGAACCTGAGAAATTTATCCACAACCGCCCTTTTGCGACCTCATCAACAACGAAGCCGCTGGAAACAAGCCAACCGGTTATCGCCTCGATATCCTCGGGAGACGGTCCAAACCTCGAGCCGAATTCCTCCGGAGTGAGCCAGTGGTGATAATTGGGGGAAGCAGGATCATGGAGTTCGGTAAGGAGCCTGTCCAATTCGGCTTGTTTGGCGTCACTCAAACGCAAAGTTAATATCATCCTTTTCATTGGCAGGGACGGGTCCGCCTGACCTCTGTCGAATTCAGGGCGGGCAAGCGGATGTACATTTCCAGGCAGGATGATGGCATCGTTATTGTCTATTACACGGGCCGAAAGAGCCAGAGAAGGCGATGCAAAGGATAATATTACCGAAATCGAAAGCATAACGATGCTCACGGAAAACCCTTTGATTACGCCTTTCACTTTTCATCCTCCTCAAAATGTCACGTGACGGAACGAGATATTTTCACCCGGCACGTCCAACAGGGCACACAAATCCCGGCATCGAGCATGAGTGAGAATCTTGCTGAGTCGCAACTGGATTACCACATTTTCGGAGGGCTCTCATGAGCAAGACGTGACAATTGCATTACAAAAGTGATGCTTCCGCCACGCCTGTGAGATGACCAAAGATTTATGCTAAGGGAGGCAAAGACTCCGATGGTTTACCTTAATCCTCGGGAAGTACAAACCTTCTCTTTATTACGTCGTTCATGTCTTGAGGTATTTTAACTGTCGGACAAAGCATTTCTTTGACCGCCTTTTTGAATCCTTCCGTGTCCCCTGGTTGGTGGGTGCCATGAACGATTTTCAAATCCGGGTAGGCATTCCTGATTTCCTTTTCATACTTTCCTAAAAATGGACATAAAACCGTCATGCAATAGGAGAAATGCAAGGCGTCAATGTTATAATCCACAAGCGAACGAATCCTTTTGAGAATTTTGCCCGGAGCCTGGTTTGTTGGACATCCCGCGCAGTGTGCCAATTGGTCTTCCCCGTTTTTATGGATAGGGAGTTAAGCTGCCATCCCTGAGCCGGAGGCGGAAAT
>OMOE01000159.1 GCA_900290365.1 Syntrophobacter sp. SbD1
ACGCTCAGCGGATGGTCAAAATTAGGTTATCACGGGTGGTCAATTTTCGGTTGTCATTACTAGTGAGTGCGTCATTTAGACGCATGGCCTTTGATAGAAATGTAATCAATGGGCCAAAGATGCCTATAAATTCAGATAGATGATCTTGAATGCACAGTTTTGTTTTTAAATTTTGTGGCCAGTAAATTCGATTTATTTCATCATTTGTCGGCGATTTTACTAAATATCGTCATTTATTGGAATCGTGCGGATTGAATATTGAGATTTATTGATGAAACGCTGTTTTCCAGTCCCGCTTGGAACAAAAGTTGCTGCTGTTGATCGGATAAAGGAGGACTGAAATGAACGGTATAATTCAGATCGTTTCGGGGCTCGTAATCGGAGGGGCAGGTTTTCATCAGATCTCTGTGGACCCCATCCAGGGGGCGTGCGCCCTCTTTCTGGCCGGTTTTTTGGTAATGATCGGGTTTGAAAAGAAACTGGCCGCCCGGTCGCGGGATAGCAAATAGAGCAGTGGCCGGATAAAAGCAGTGGCCAGTCGTCAGTGGTCAGTGGTGGAAATAAATTCTGACACTGGAACGTGTGCTCAAAACCGAAAACCGAAAACTCATCAGTTGACAGCCGCGAAGGCACTTTTTATGAAATCATACGATAATGGGCGAAAAAGGGAGATCGCAAGCTGTGCCGCTTTTGCGAATGCAGAACAGGATTTTCCGGATACCCTTGATTTTACAGGCAAAAGATTTTTTCTCAAGGTTCCCTTTTGTTTCAGTGACTTAGATGGTCACTCAGTGTAACGTCCGTTCATGCTTGATCTATTTTACCTCTCCGGCGTTTTCGTTTTTCTCGCTTAAAACTGGGAAGATCAACTTTGACTGTTCGGCCGACATTAATTAAAACGGGACTCACGATTTAAGAGGGGCTAAAGCAAGTTCTTTCCGGGGTAATTTATCTTCTAATTCCTATTCGTTTCATTTTTAGCACCAGGGGTTTTTCAAGATGGGGCGCGTGCGCTGGGGGGCGCTTGCGCCCTGCACCAAAACTGTTTTGTTTTTTCGGGGAACGGGACGGAAAACTTATGGAGCAGAAGTGGCAGGAAATCAAAAGAAAGCTACAGTCGGACCTGTCCAGGGGACAGTATGAACTTTGGGTTTCACCAATTGAATTCCTGGGGTTGGAAAATGAAACGGTAGCGCTGGGGTGTAAGAACCGGTTTCACATCGAGTGGATAAGAGAGAGGTTGGAGGTTAAGCTTCTGGCTGTGGTAAGGGAGTTTTTCCCACTGGTGCGCCGGTTGGAGTATGAGACTCTGAGCGGGGCGCCGGATCCGGAGGAAGTCCCCCAGGCTCAACCTCACAGGCAAATTGTAATAAGCGACCTTATCAAGCACTCGGGACCGGTTTTTAATCCCAGATTCACTTTTGACCAGTTTGTGGTGGGGTCTTCAAATCAATTTGCGTTCGCCACTGCACGGGGCATAGCGTCCGGCAAGCAGATGTATATCAATTCGGCTTATATTCTTTCCGAGACCGGGCTTGGAAAAAGTCACCTCTCACATGCGGTGGGCAGCTATATATGCCGAAAAGCGCCCGAATTGAGAGTTCATTACGTGACGGCGGAACAGTTTGCAAACGAGATGATCTACTCGCTGAAGAATGGAAGCATCGAAAACTTTAAGACGAAGTTTCGAGCCGAGTGTGACGTTTTGCTGTTAGAAAAAGTGGAGTTTCTAAGCGGCAAGGAAAAAATCCAAAACGAGCTGGTTTATACTTTGGACGAGTTGATGGACCGTGGGAAAAAGATCCTGTACACGGGCAACACATTTCCAAAGGACATTCCGAAGCTTAGCAACGAGTTGCAGTCGAGGTTGAGCGGGATTCTGGTGGCGCCTATCGGACCTCCGGACTTCAAGACCAGAATGGAGATAATTCGAAAGAAGGCTTTAGGGGAAAACGTCCATCTGCCCTCGGAGGTGATTCATTTCATGGCCGAGCGGGTCAAGGGGGATATTCGGCAGCTTGAGAGCTGCCTGGTTGGCATAATCGCAAAGTCGAATATCCTCGGCGTGCCGGTTACGCTGGACCTTGCCCAGGAACTCACTGAAACTATGCTCGACCGGTTGCCCAAACTGACCATCGACCACATTCAGCAGATTGTTTGCTGTGCTTTCAATATTTCGGCGGAGGACCTCAAGTCTTCGAAAAGGCGAAAAGAGTTTACGACGGCCCGAAAGATCGGGATGTATCTGTGCCGGCGGTATACGACCGAGTCGCTTGAATCGATAGGGAGGTCATTCGCCCGGACTCACAGTTCGGTGCTGTACGCAATAAACGATTTGACGAAAGGATTGGAGAAAGACAATAAAATCAGGCGGCAGGTCGAGCATATCAGTCGGAGGCTGGATGCGAGCTGCCTTGCGTGATTGTGCACAGGTCGTTTCTCAGGTCTGTGGAGAGCTGTGATACGAGGCCTGACATTGCTGAAGCGAATTCTTTTGGACCGGTTGAGGTTAGAGGGGGGCTCTGATAGTGGAAATTTTTTCGAAAAAGAACTGCGCGGGGTTTTTCCCGCCACAGGCTGATTTCCAGGTCAAGCAGGGCGCGGGTAGAGGGGCCGTTTTCTTCGAGAGCGAACCGATAGATTTGTCCGCTTATCCCGTATTGCGAAGACATCGGATTTGTTGCCGCTACGATACCCTCAAATACCTTTGCTTGAGAGAGATCACGCATCAGATTGTTTGCAACCATGTCTCCGGCAGAACTTACCCATTTGTAATGTGACGAGAAACGGACCTGCAGGGAAGGTGAAATAACGGCCATCTGGTCGCGGTCATAAGGGGCGGAAGCTCCGAACGGCCAGAAGCGCACCGCCCCGGAAATCGGCATGGCACAGTTCGAAGTCTCGAAAGGGTAATCAATCTGGTAATAATCCGGAGCAGGGCCTTTGGAAAAAAGTGATCCCAAACAGCCGGAGAGCATCAGCAAAATGCAAAGGTAAAAAGTAAAAATAAAGAACTTGTTGCCGTTTTCCTTTTGCTTCTCGCCTAGGTATTCATGTTTTTCGCTTCTGTTTTTCATGCTTTTCGCCGGCAATTGAAGAGGTTGGTTTTTTGAATAACCGTTTACTGTTTCTTGAACGGCTCCTCGGGCTGTTTGCCCGGGAAGATCAGCCGGTTGGGCTGTTCCTTGATGTTTTGGACCAGTGAATTCAAATGCTCGATGAGTGTTCCCAGTTGCTCAAGGTCCATCTCGAGCAGATTGGCGGACTCATTGACTTTGGTTCCCAGACTTGAAAAAGCTGTCCCGCCGGATTGGAGTGTTTCGCCAAACTGGTCCGAAAGCCGTTTAAGGGTGCCGGGAGGCAAAGAATCAAGCTGTTGTTTGAGCCGGGCTGTGGCCTCGCGGGTCGATGCCAATGAAGCACTGAGATCTTGCATACCCTTGTCGACGCGCTCCTTGGGCATCGCCTGTGACAATCTTGCGAAGAGAGCTTCTGAATGCTGCGAAGCATTTTTCAATGCGGCAATCGTCGCCTTGAGGTCTCCACCGTTTTTTGACTCGGCGCCGAGTTGCACCAGGAGATTGTTGAACAGGCCCGAAGTCTTCTTCCAAGAACCCGTAAGCCCCTCTAAATCCAACGAGATGAATTTCACGTAAAGGTTATGCAGGCCGGCTTCGAGCAGCTCGAGCTCGGACGGGTACGACTGGATAGAGGGATATTTTGTTGGGAAAGTAATCTTTGGGGTAAGCTGCTCAATGTCTTCCGGGGCGGTGTCTATTTCGAGGTAGCGCAAGCCGGTCAAGCCCTGCTCACGCAACCGGGCGGCAATGGTGTTGTCGACCCGGAAATCGGCCCTCAGTTTCATCAGAACTTCAACCAGGCGGCCGTCCGGGGCAATATCCACATTGTAGACACGGCCAACGGGCACGCCCTTGTAGTTGACCACCGCGTCTTCCTGCAATCCCTTTACCGAGACGCTGAAATAGGTGGCGTATATCTTTGTGTTTTGAAACCAAAAGGCCGCCTTGAGCCAGACGGCTGATCCTCCTATCAACGCCAGGCAAATCACGGCAAACAGGCCGATTCTGAATGGACTGACCTTTCGGGCCAACTGGCTCTCCCAATAAGAGGCATATATTAAAATTCACCTGGCGCCGCCATGGAAGGCGGCGCTACCGCCGCTCACTGTTCACTGGTCTTGCTATCCTGTGGAAAAAATCATAAACGCGGGAATCCGAGCTGTTTTCCAACTCGTTGGGAGGACCGGTTGCGATTATCCCCCGGGCCTCTCCATCCACCATTATCGACCAGTCTGAAATAGCCTTGATACTCGGCAGATCGTGGGTAACGACTACCATGGTAATGCCCAGCACCCGGTTTAATTCCATCAGGAGGTTATCCATTTCGGCGGATATGACAGGGTCGAGTCCTTCTGTAGGCTCATCGCAGAAAAGAGTCTTTGGGTCGAGGGCGATCGCCCTGGCCAGACCCGCCCGCTTCTTCATTCCGCCGCTGAGTTCCGCCGGATAATAGCTCTCATAGCCGCCCAGTCTCACCATTTCCAACTTGAGCCGGACAATTTCGGGCAAAATCTCTTTTGGAACATTTGAAAACTCACGGATCGGCAAAGCGATGTTTTCACCAAGGGTAAGAGAGCCGATAAGCGCACCTGATTGAAACAGCACCCCAATCCTTCTCCTTGCCCACTCGAGCCACGCCTCGGCCCCGGTTTCGAAAATATCCTTCCCGTATAGCCGCACACGGCCCTTGGTCGGTTTGAGCAGCCCGATCAAACCTTTCATAAGGGTGCTTTTTCCGCTGCCGCTGCCTCCCAGAACAGTTACTATCTGTCCCTGTTCAACGCAAAAACTGACGTCTTTTAATATAGTCCTGTCCCCATAGCCGAGCGAAACATTCTCAGCGCAAATGGCTCGCTCTGACGTGGAGTTGTTGGCCGAGTCCGCAGGCATTCTTATTGCTCTTTACGCAACAGCAGTAGACTCCCGTAAACTTCTCATCGTTTCAGCTCTTTATGCAACCAGGCTGAACGAATATAAGTCCGTTGAAACATCCGTGCATCGGGTAATTTGCTTTGATTAAGAAAAAGTAGACACCTATCGGTAAATTTACCAGCCGAGAAAATAATATATGACGGTCAATATGGCGTCGGCAAAGATAATCAGGAAAAGTCCGCTGACTACCGCCGCGGTAGTCTGGCGCCCCACGCTGTCGGCTCCCATACTCGTTTGGAACCCTCGAAAGCAGCCGACCAGAGCTATAAGGATTGCAAAAACCTCTGTTTTCAGCAAGCCTCCCGCAATGTCACTGAACTCTATGGTCGTGTACACTTCATACATGAAGCTGTATGGCGTCAGGTCAAGGGAAACGCTGGAGACGGCAATCCCTCCGACAAGCCCTGCAAAATTGGCCCACATGGTCAGAAGAGGTGCGGCTATCATCAACGCCAACACTTTGGGAAGTGTTATGAATTCGGGCAGATTGAATCCCATTACCGAAAGGGCGTCCAATTCCTCTCCGACTTTCATGGTGCCTATTTCGGCTGCGAAAGCAGAACCGGAACGTCCGGCAAGAAGCATGGCAGTGAAAACGGGCGCCAACTCACGAGCCAGGGCAAGGCTCACAAGGTCGGCTACATAGATATTGGCCCCAAACTGCCTCAACTGGATAGCTGCCTGGAACGTCATGACCACCCCGAGAAGGAACATGATCAAAAACAGAATGGTCATGGCGTTGGAGCCCGCCAACTGAAGGTAATAGAAGGACTCGGCCCAGCGAAATTTCGCCGGATGCCGGATAGAGCCGGCCATGACCGCAAAAACAGATCCACAGAACCGGGCGAAATCCCTGAATTCGGCTGCCTGCTCGATCAGAAATGCCCCAAAACGCTCCAGCATCGATCCGGATGGGGGGGAAGGTTTGTCCTTTTTGGGTTTTTCACGTTCGAGGAATTCGAGAAAATGTTTTATGGGAGGCTGTATGGATTGGGTGCGAAGCCGGACGCCCTTGCGCTCGCACAGACCCTGAATGGACCGCAACAACGCCGCACCGGCGCTGTCAACTTTTGATACCGCGGAAAGGTCGAGAACGAGCGAGGCGTTCTCTTTCCTGGAAGCGAGCGTGCTTACGCTTTGCCAGATTTCAGCGGCAGTTTCATAAGTCAGGGGAGTCGTGAAGGAAATTAGCAGTTCGCCTTCGGAAGACTTCCCTGTTTCAAAAGGGAATCCTCTGCCCAAGAGGATATCCTTTCCTTTATGATTTATTTACCATCGTTGATTTTCTCTCTGAGAACACCGGAGCACTTGAAAGTAACTACGCTGCGGGGGGAGAGAATGATGGGATTGCCCGTCTGGGGATTGCGGCCCCTGCGCTGGTTCTTTTCCTTTACGCTGAACTTGCCGAACCCGCTTATCAGTACGTCTTCACCATTCTCAAGCGTGTTTTTTACGATCTCGAAAAGAGTGTCGATAATCTGTGCTGATTCTGTCTTGGTAAAAATGTTTTTGGCAAACAAGTTTTCGACAATGTGGGCTTTGGTCAAAGTCATTAATGTTCCTTTCCTTCCAGCGCCATCGAACCTGCGAGGTCTTTCGCGTATAGATTATTCAGTCTTATTGAATTCTCGTAAACTATTAAAGTATTATTCTCAGATTTTCAAGGAAAAAAAGGGTGTTCGAAGCTGGAACCCCTCATTTTTAAAGACAAAATCGCTTTTCGAATGTTCGATGGCCTCAACCGGAAAACCCCGTAAGCTGCGGGTTGAAATTCCCCCATAACCACTGACGCAGGAAGCGTCAAGCAAATTGCGATATGAGGGAGATGTGCGGCAATTAAGCCGTTGCCTTTTCGAATTTATCGTCTTTGTGGTGCATTGTGCAAAACGGCAGGCCGTCGGCCTGCCGTTTTGTTTCCTCATGGTGTTACCGTGAGGTCAATGCAAAGGATTAGGTGGTTAAGTTGCTGAAACTAAACTGAAATGGCGGTGCAGGGTTTCGAACCCCGGACGCTACGGATATGAGCCGTATGCTCTACCACCTGAGCTACACCGCCTTTGAACCTTTAATATTTAAATGAAATTGGCGGTCCAGTCAATAAGATTCCTGTAGATCGGGCGCCATTGGGGGTGCAGGAGGACCCCGCACGGTTCCCCGATTGAGTTTGACAAAAATCAACCCTTCGGGTAGATGTTTTAAAGCATTGACGAGAAGAGCTTCTTCGGCGGTTTTCTTCCATGTTGCGGCATGGTGTCCACTCCGATGCACGGTCCCCGCGGTGAATTTTTTTTCGCCGGAAGCCACAAGGAGATTAGATTTTGGACCAAAGGCTTTTTGAAATAAAAATAATCAGCGGTTTTGCTGCTGCGCACAATCTAAAGAACTTCCGTGGAAAGTGTGAGAACCTGCACGGGCATAACTGGAAAATCGAAGTAGTCCTGCGGGGGAGATCTCTGGAAGAAAACGGCATACTTGTCGATTTCGGGGAAGTAAAAGCGGAAACCAGGGCGGCGCTGGAGGAATTGGATCATAAGTACCTTAATGAACTGCCCTTTTTCCTGCAGAACAATCCCTCCTCCGAAAATATCGCACGTTTTCTGTTCGAAAGGCTCTCTGAAAAGCTGAATACCTTGAAAATCAGGATTCATAGCGTGTCTGCGTGGGAATCTGCAGACGCTTGTGCAACATACATGGAATACTGAGAGATTCTTGAGCCGAATTCATAAAGGAGTCTGCCGATGGGAATTGTCGACGAAAAGACCGGAAGCTGTTGCGATCGCCCTGCGGTGCGGACTTCGGCCTATTTGTCCTTTATTGTGATTTCCATCCTCCTGATCTTTGGAGTTGTCGCGGGAGTGTTGGCAGTCCAAACACCTGCGCTCGAACTCGCAGACACCCAATCAGCAGAGCAGGCGCATAAGGACCAGCAGCCTGCGGCTCTGGAGCATCAGCCCGCCGGTCCCACTCAGGCTCATAAAGAGCCTGCGCTTCCCAGAGTACAGTCTCAAGGGCCCGAAGCATCCGCCCCCGGGGCCCTTGAGCATGGAGCAGCGCAAGCAGAGGTCCATGTTGGGCCGCACGGTGAAGACCACGTTCAACTCCCCGAGATTTCCCCGATTCCGGGTGTGACTTTCGTCGATACATTAATTCAAATTATGGATCACGAGCTTCACGGGAGATTTTTGGGTTGGAGGCCCAACGGCGTCTTTATCTGCCGCTTTACAGATAACGTAAACAACTACCAGCTCGGCGTCCTCGAAGCCGTTCGGTTTACCACTCTTAGACTCAGAGACAGCCTTACCAGGCTGGGCGAGGCCGACAGATACGACCCCGATTTGGAGCAGGCGGTCGATGAGTTCCATATTAACGCCGCTTCGTGGTGGTTTCCATCCGCAGACGGTTCATACAGCCAGGCGATAGAACACCTGAAAAAATTCAAAACCAAACTCGAGACAGGGCAGCGCAGTTTCTACTACCGCCGTGACACATTGGTCTCGCTGCTCTCAACTTACAAAGATCAGCTCGGAAACGTCAACAGAACGCTGGTCATGCCGGTTGGGTGGTGGAATTGTGACGATTACTTCTATTATGCCAAAGGTGTTGCCCATGTTTATTACGAACTCCTCAAAGTCTGCCGGGTGGGATTCAAAAACCAATTAGCCACCATGCAGGGGGCTGACATAATGGACGAGACGCTCCACGAGTTGCTAATCGCCGAGAAGATAAACCCATGGATAGTTTTCGACGGCGATCTGGGCGGATTTCTTGCCAACCACCGAGCCAACCTGAATGCGCCTTTGAGCGAGGTGGCGCATATGCTCGTAGTGCTTAGTCAGCTTTAATAAAGCAGTCGTCAGTGGCCAGTGGTCAGTCGTTAGCAAAGACAGTGGACAGTCGTTAGTGGCCGGTCTTCAGAAAAAAAATATTATTCTTTTTCCGACCACCGACGACTAACGACTGTTTTATTACGACTGTTAGTAAAATAAATGAAAGCCTCTACAACGAATTTTCTGTTTTTTGACTGACCACTGGCCACTGACGACTGGCCACTGATTATTTTGGTCACCATTTCGCAATAGGCAAGAATTTGAGGACGGTGCACGTCCGTTTCCCTTCGCAGGAAATCCCCGATAGGCTCGCCTTCCAGGGGTATGGATGTTTTAAAATCTACCAGTTTCCATTTTCCTTCGATCTGCGCGGCGAGATCTATTATCCCTGAAAAGACTATGTCCTCTGCGTGGGCACATTCCAGAGCCCATTCTACCCTGCGCAGGTCAGGGGCTGTCGTGTAAAAAGTCTGGAGCCACGGATCATCCAGGCATGTTTTGACCTCCGCCAGGGCTTCCCGGGCGATCTGGATGGACCTGGAGCTTTCAATTCCTATTCGGCTCAGAGCTGCGCTTGTCCTCCGGGCGGATGGGAGTGCGCCTGTTTTGCCGAAATCGGCAAGGAGCCGGTGAACGAGCGTTCCCCAGACATGAGGCGGGCAGGCGGCAGGACTGAAGGTAGATTGACCGGACCGGGCGGCATCAGGTTCGGTTAAGCTCACGAGATGGCCGGCTTGCAGGCTCACAGTTTTTATTGCATCCGGTATTTGGCGCCCGGCACCCGTGTCCGAGGGTGAGACAACGGTGAAAACCGGTTTTTCTCTTTCGAATCGAGCCGGAGCGAATTCGGGCACGATGGTCTCGATAGGGCGCACTTCGCCGTCGCCGCAATCGGGTTCGATGTTAACAATGAAACCATCTGCGTAGCGCGTGGATCGTTTCCATTCGTCCGCGCTGGCGTGTGAGGGGGCAGTGGGATTATTTTCGCCGCCGCCGAAGGTTTGAGTTGCGAACCCGGCCGGCGGTCCGACCGCCTCGATTCCATAATGTTTTCCCAGCCAGCCCAAGGGACTTTCCGCATCGGTTGAAAAAGAGTCTGCCTTCTTTTTTACCAGTCCGCTCATAACAAGTTCGCTCTTCGCGCGTGTGACGGCAACATAGAAAACTCTTTTGGCTTCACCCAACTGTCGTTTTGAGCGCAATTTCCTCAACAATGTATAGAGCGGATCCTTTTCGCCCGTCAGGCGGTCCGGCCTTGAAGCCAGAAGGTAATCTCCGGAATGTGGCGCCCTCTCGATCATGTATGGAGGCGGCAGGTCTTTTCTTCGGCTCTCGGGGTCCCAGTCCATGAAGGGCATGAAAACCGTGTCAAATTCCAGCCCTTTGGCCCCATGAACGGTTGAAAGCACTATGTTTGAGCTGGCTGAGTCAGGGTCTACCGGTTCATAGGCCTTCTGCAGGAGTTGCTCGAACCGCACAAGCGTGTGGACCGGTTCGCCCTGTTCGGCTTCCCTGAGCATGTGAAGAAAACGGCGGCAGCAGTTCAGGCCCCTGCTCCCCCACCTCGAAAGGACGACCTGCGCCCCTTCGAGATCGAGCCACGCCGATTCGACAACGTCGGCCAGCGGCAGACGCCCCGCGTGCTGCCAGGCGCTGGTGAGCGCCTCCCAAAATGAGCCCGTCTGACTGTCGGCTTGTGAAAAAGCGTGGATTTTTTCAACCCAGAGAGCGGGGGCCTCTCGCGATATCTTATAGATCCGATCAAAATCCAGACTAAACCATGGGCTTCGAAGCTGGGCCGCCCAGGCAAGGTCGTCCTGAGGCAGAACTATCCCCCGGCAGAGCTGCCACAGGTAGAACACTTCGGGTCTTTCCCGGAGCTTCAATCCCTCCTTTACCTGGACCTGGATCTTCTTTTGCTGGAGAGCCTCCAGGTACACCGGCAGATGGGTGCGCGAGAAAAGTAGAATGGCGTTGTGCGAATGGCGGCCATTTTCTTCGATATGCCGGGCGATTCTTCCCGCCAGCCATTGAGCTTCTCTTCTTCTTGCGCTCTCGCGCTCAGGCCACTCCATGAAAAGGGCTAGCTCGATTGGGGCCGGATCGCTATGAACACGTGTGGTTGGTGAGGGTTTTGCCGGGCTGAAAGGGACTTCGTCGAATTCAACTTGAGGATCGGCCATAACCGTGCGTTCGAAGACACTATTGCACCAGTCGATGAGATGAGGTTGGGAGCGGAAATTTGTATCCAGTACAAGAGGCTCCAGGTAGATATTGGCTCCTCCTTCTACAGGAAGTCCCCTGCGGGCATCCATGAACAGCTTGACCTCAGCTTTGCGGAAAGCATAAATCGACTGCTTGGGGTCACCGACAATAAAAAGGGTCTTTCGCCCGGTCTCGTCTGACCAGCCGGCACACAGCTTCTGCAAAAGCTCCCACTGCACCCGGCTTGTGTCCTGAAATTCATCGACCAATATATGCCGAATCTGCTGGTCAAGCATCAACTGAAGGTCGGAAGGCTCTGCGGCGTCAAAGAGACGCAGGGCGGCCAGTTCCAGGGCGGAATAATCGAGGGTCCTTTTGGCTCGACGTCTCGCATCATAGATTTCAATCACGGAATGAAGCAGGACTACGAGGTCCCAGAGAATGTCGGGATCAGTCACCGGGGCGTCTGGAGCGGGAAGCTGACGGATGTCGTGAAGTCTTTGAGCAACTTGGGAAGGCATATCCTGAATGGCGCAGCCCCACATACTTTTGGCAAATCCGCCGTAAAACCCTGTCTTCGGTCCAAGCCGGCTCCGGATGCCGCCTTCCTTGGTGAGAAAAGTGTCCGCCAGGCAAATCCAACGGGGCAGATCTTCCCACTGCGGTCCCGGGATAGCGGCCGGAAGAGTGCAGGCGGCCTCTGCGCCCGCGCTCCTGGTCTGCTCTATGAAACAATCCCATCCGCGTCCGAGTTCGCATGCTTCGAAACCCGTCTTCAGTGAATCCAGTTCCACTTCCACCATTTCACGGACCCTCGCCGCGAGATAACCGGACGCCCGGTCGCGGCTCAGGACCCGCACCATCTCAAGAAGTCCGCCCCTTCGTTCTACCAGATCCTTCATTTCATTTGCCAGGGTCGGCCAGGAATTGTTCAGATAGAGAAGGCGGTTCATAAGTGCGCGCCGCGGCGCATCACCTTCCTTGCGGGAGGCTATTTGCTGAAGCGCATCATTAACGGTTTCCCGGATGAAAATTTCCTGTTCGTTCTCGTCCATAAGAGCGGACCCCGGGGCTATACCGGCTTCGAAGGGGGCCTGCGAGGCAACCGCGTAGCAAAATGAATGAAAAGTGCGGATATCCAGAATTTCTCCCGAGAGGAGGAGTTCTTCGAGCTTGCTGTGAGCTGCGAGAGCTTTCGAGGCGTAACCGATCAGTTCGGCCTCAGCCTCGGTGTCAGCATCGCTTCCGGGCGCCGGGCCACTTTTCGCCCGCTCAAGGCAGCCCTTTACTCTTTCACGCATTTCGGCTGCCGCCTTGTTGGTGAAAGTAAGCGCCAGGATCTGCCGTGGATGGTCTACCAGTCCGAGAAGGCGAAGAAAACGGGAAACCAGAAGAAAAGTCTTCCCCGATCCGGCGGGAGCGGTAAGGTGAAAGCTGCCCGCCGGCTCCAGGGCTCTTGAGCGTTTTTCAGCATCCGCAAGAACAAACATATTTATGCCTTCATGCGCAGCGTCAGTTGTTCGGCAGCGGAAAAGGCGTGCGAGCGCACGAACAGCGTGCAGAGCAGCGCGGTTGTTCCCGCCGTAGCGAACAGCATGGCTACTACGACAAACTGGTAGATGGCCGCCTCTATCGGGTCAGTGCCCGCGAGCACCATACCGGCCATCACTCCCGGAATCCACACAATGCCCAGGGATCGCAAATTGTTTACGCTGGGGATCATTCCGGCCTGTACGGCCGCTTTCAAATAAGGCGCCACGACTACCGTAGAGGCGGCTCCCAGAGCCAGTCCCGCTTCAATTTGCCCTGTGTGCGCCTCAACCTCCGCCCGGAAGCGATCTAGCGCCAGGGCCGTCGTATTCATCGCGTTGGCGATGATCATGCTGCCCACCGGGATCAACGTCGCCGGGGACCTGTCAATGACCTCCAGGCCAACCATAATGCCGATGACCAGTCCCGCGCCAAGCACAATGGAGCGCATGGTTACCTGCAGGATGCCGGGAATTTGTTTGGTCCGCCGTGCGGCGATAGCCGCCCCGGCCAGCGTCATTGCCAAAAGCACAAATGCGCTGAGCCATCGAGCACGGCCCAGCACGATCGTCAGCAACAACCCGACGATGACGATCTGGCTTATGCCGCGCACCAGGGAAACGATTGCTTCTCTTTGCATATTAATGTCCGCCCGGCGTGCGAGGTACGCAACCATCAGGGCTAGGATGGCTGCCCCGGCAGCTTGCGCGGCGCGCAGCACCATTGGGTCAGTGATGAACTGGTTCAGCATTGAGCACCTCCTGGACCGAGCCGTTCAAAATAAGCCGGCCAGCCTCGATCAGGATGGCGCGGTCGGCGATCCGCTCTGCTTGCGCCGTATCGTGAGTGACCATAAGGGCGGTCAAATGATGGTCGCGGAGCACCCGCATCAGCAGCGCCTCGATCTCGCGTTCGGCCCGTTCGTCGAGCGCCGAAGTAGGTTCATCGAGCAGCAACACCTCCGGTTTGTTCGCAAGCGTGCGCGCCAGAGACACTCGCTGAGCTTCGCCGCCCGACAGATGCAACACCTCCCTCTGGGCAAACCCCTCCAGCCCCGTCTGTTCGAGCAGACGGTCAATCTCTTGGACCGGCAAGTCTTCGCCATGCTGGCGCGGTCCAAAGCACAAATTTTCCGCTACAGTGCCCGGAAACAGGTAGGCCGACTGCATCACCATGCCCACTCGGCGCCGCAGTTCTCGCGGAGCAAGCTGCCGATAGTCCAGGCCGTCAAGATACACCGTTCCGCCGGTCGGTTCGTCCAGTCGATTGATCAGGCGAAGGAACGACGATTTGCCCGCCCCGCTCGGCCCGACCACCGCCACGATCTCGCCTTGTTTCACCTCTAAGCTGATATCGTCTACCAGAAGTTTCCCCTGGACCGTGCGGGACAGCTTTCTGGTCTCGATAACCGTGGCCCGGCCTGCGTACGAAGCAGAACCGGCGTGTATGCCGCCCCCTGTGCGGGAGTTATCCGTCATACTCACTGACCCCGTTTGAGAAGCTCCTCGGCATGCTCTCGCACCTTCCGGGATATCGAAATCCCCCCCAGCATGCGCGCGAGTTCTTCCGCACGTTCCGATTCCGTCAGCATTCTGATTGTAGTGGATGTCTCGTTGCTTTCCGCCGTCTTATTCACCATGTAATGCCATTTGCCGTAGCAGGCGATTTGGGGGAGGTGGGTAATGCAGATTACCTGGTGCCGCTCCGCAAGCTTATTTAATTGGATACCGACAAGCTCTGCGGTGCGGCCTCCGATTCCCGCGTCAACCTCATCGAAGATGAGCGTCTCCGCTTCTCCTTTCCTGCTGAGAAGACTTTTCAGGGCAAGAAGAATCCTGGAAAGCTCACCTCCTGAAGCTATCCTGACGAGCGATTTCAAGTCTTCTCCCGGGTTGGCCGAGAGCAGAAATTCCACACGGTCCATGCCGGCAGGGGAGAATAAGGGAGCATTTTCGTCCCCTTCGGAAAAGTGAACACAGAAGCGTGCGTGTGGCATATCGAGATTGGCCAGGTTGGCCACAACTTCCGTAGAGAGCCTTTCGGCCGCCTCGCGGCGCTTGCGCGAAAGAAGGCCGGCCTTCTCCAGATAGGCCAGGCGCAGGGATTCGATCTCCTTTTCCACTTGTTCTTCCCGAAGGGTCGATTCCTCGCTTTCTCCCGTCATGTTGAGGAGTTCTTTCAATTTGGCCAGCATCTCGTTTGCGCTCGGGCCGTACTTTTTCCCGAGTCTGCCCAGGAGTGCAAGCCGCTCTTCCACCGCTGCGAGCCTTGAGGGATCGAAAACTATTCGTTTCGCATAGCTTTGCAGCGCGTGGGTCATCTCTTCGAGGTGGATGCGCGCCAGCTTGAGGTCTTCGCCAAGGCTGCTCTGGGAAGAATCGACGTCTATGATCGAACCCAGGTCTTTTTCTATCTCCGAGAGCCGCTCTAAAATGGCGCCCTTCTCCGAATAGAGCGCGCCAACGGCCCTTTGCGAGGCATGGGTCAACAAAGCCGCGTTCTTAAGTATCTGCCGCTCCTGCCCGAGATTGGCATCTTCGTCAGGTTGGATTTTTGCCGATTCAAGTTCTCCTATCTGGAATCGCAGAAAATCCATCCTGGTCGCTTTGTGTTCCCTTGCACGCCTCATGCGGCCCAGTTCTTCGCGTTTGTCCTGCCACCCGGTGTGTATAGACCGCACTTCGGAGCAATCTTCATCGAGGTTTGCGAAAGAGTCCAGAAGACCAAGGTGGGTCTCCGGATCGAGGAGAAGTTGATTCTCGTGCTGCCCCGAGACCGAGATCAAAAGTGGGGAAATCTGCTGGAGCTGCTGGACCGACGCGGCCTGGTCGTTTATGAATACACGGTTTCGACCGCTCCTGGCGATGCTTCTGCGGATTACAAGCTCAGGACCGAACTCGATTCCCCACTGGCTGAGGCGCAGTGCACAAGGGCATTCGGACGGCTTTAACTGCATGACAGCCTCAACGCTTGCTTCAGCCGCTCCGGTTCGAATCATCTCGCTTGATGCCCGCGCCCCGAGGATGAGGTTGACCGCGCCGACCAGGATCGATTTGCCGGCGCCGGTCTCGCCTGACAGGACATTAAATCCGCCATGAAAATCTATTTCGAGATCGCGAATGATGGCATAGTTGTGAATGGCCAAATTGGTCAGCAACTCCGGAGCTTCCTTCCTGTCGTAAAATACACCGTTGAAAGAATACCATTAGATTAGAACAGTGGCCAGTCGTCAGTGGTGAGTGATCAGAAAAAACAAATAAACCGGTGGCCGCATTAAATCAGTGGGCAGTCGTCAGAGGCCGGCGTTCGGATTAAAGCAGTGGCTGGACGCTATGTCTGTGCAGGGTAGTGCTGGAACCGGGACAAAGCGGTGGGCACGAAAAAAACCGCGCCCACCCAAAACTAAAAACTACCGATCAATTATCGATTGGATTGCAGGAGGATAATCCATCTTCAGAGGCATGAAAATCAGTTCAGGATCAACGAATTCCCTAAGAACGAAAAGCTCCTTGTAAGTGGGAGCCCGGGTCTTCCCCTTAACTCTTTCCACGTTCAAGTCGAATCCGCAGTTATCTTTGACCTGGGCGACAGTTACCCCCGGATGGCTCGACTCAAGATACATGATCCCGTCTTCGTCGAACCGGTAAAGCCCCATGTCGGTCACAACCGAATCGGGGCCGCAGTCGGCAAAGGGTGTATCCTTCCAGACTTCCTTCTTGGGCTTCCATTCGCGGGTCTTGAAATCCCAGCACCACCATCCGGGAGTGGTGGTGTAATCGTTTCTTTCCAGAAATCGCCTTTTTTCCTGGAGAATGATGAAAGCGGTCCGGCCAGCCATGGCGCCTATATCAGCGTTTCCGCCCGACCCTGGAAACCTGTGTGCCGGCGAGTAGTAATCGCCGATCGATGTGAGGTTTACACCGCCGTACTTGTCGATTGCCGCGCCTCCAAGAAATCCCAGCGTGACGAAGCCCTGCTGCAGATAATATCCGAACGTATCGATCAGGCCGCCCAAAGTCGAACTCATATTTGCCGCCCTTTGATCGGCGACCGACATCGGGACGTGCATCGTTTTCCCGTCGCATATACCGGATTCATAGATCAGGATTGCGTGAGGTGCATCGAGCATATTTGCGGTCATGATTCCGACCATCGGAAGACCCGTTCCGGCAAATACTATGTCGTCATTTCGAACCTCGCGGGCAACGGCTATGGCCATCAGTTCGGGCAGGATATATTCGCCCGACTTTGCTGGTTCATCGGGCATCTTGTCCACCAGTTCCATCAATTCTTCGATCGATTTGCTCATGCCTGTTCCCCTTTCCTAGAAACCGCTTCTTGCGACGGACAGAGGCATTGTCATCCTGGGCGCGGGTTTTTTGCCCCTCATCATCCGGGTGCTGTAACCGGTTACGCTGTCGGCCTTGAGATCGAGCAATCGCTTGGCGCCAAGTTTTCCGATGAAGTCTTCCCAGTCCCTTGGCCCGAACACCCATTCATCCAGCCACTTCCTCAGATCGTCTTCCTTCCTGGATGCGGCATCCATGGTTCTCATAAAGGGAGCGTCGTAGTCGTAGAAAAAGGGGACAGAGCTGGGGAAAGCTCCCAAGGGCTGCTCGACGATGCAGTCCACGGTGAAAAACGGTATCTGGTTAGTTTCGGGGGTCTTGCGTAATTCTGATTCCGGAATGAGTTCCTCACAGATCAGCACTACCTTATCCGCCGCGAAGGCGATTTCCTTGTCGATGGTGCCGACTCCGCGCCACCGCGCCGTGCCTCTGTCACCCGCCTGGGTCACGTGGATTACCGCCAGGTCCGGTCTTGCAGCAGGCAGAAGCACCACTTCGCCGTCTCCGTAAAATGGGTCTTCCATCTGAATGAATTTTTTCTTTGCAATCTTGGGATTTTTGCCGTCACGCAGTCCGGCGCGGCCAAGCGCATCGTAGTCCGGGTTTAAGAGATCCGAGCCAAGAGGTGCGTAGTACGGAATAAAGGGCGCGCCAATGGCTCCGGCCAGGTACCTCATCGCCATTGCGCCATGGGAATAATCTTCCAAAATGATCTGCTTGTCCTTATATCGTCTTTCGAGACTTATATCCAGCTTCCCGGCCATTTCCCCCCAGCCCATCCAGTCGGTTTCAAATATATTTATTGCGCCGACTGCATTGAGCAGCCAGGTGCAGCAGCTCCCATGACGATCCATGACATGCAGGTCCTTGAACCCCTGCCTGACTGTTTCCCATGCAAATGCCACCGGGTTCCTGTTAAATCCTGTGAATCCGCTGTATGCGCAGATCAGTCCGTCGTGCATATATTTTTTCACAGCATCTTCGAGGGAAAGGATTTCCACATGTTTTCGTTGTCTTAGCGGTCGCGGCATAGGAATAACCTCATTTGATAAGAGTATAAGAGCACGAGTTCCATAAGAAGCGCAGGTCCTATAAAATCTGCGGTCTCCGGGAAAGAGTGAGTGGTGAATGCTGAGGACTGAGCGAAAGAACATCGTCTTGCTTCCTCAGTCCTCTGTCATCATGGCTCCGTTATAAACTTAGATTCAGATGAGTCCGTTTTTCTTCATTGTGGCCAGTTGCTTAGGCCCCAAGCCAAGCTTCAGACCGTAGACATGCTCGTTATCCGCACCGACAGGACGGCACACCCACTTGACCCGTGGCGGCGATTTTGTCATTTTCCAGGCTTGGTTGGCGATGAGTGTTTCCCCGTAGTGAGGATCATTGATTTTTTGCAGGCTGTGTCTGTCCCACCAGTTCTCCGTTTTCATCGTATCGATGGGGGCCGAAATCTTCCCTGGAACCACAACGCCTTTGCCTCCTGCCTTGTTGTACGCCATAACCGCGTCGTAGATTTCATCGTAGGTATGAGCCGAGGTCCATTTCTCGATCTCTTTGTACATTACCCCCATGTTGTTCGGATTGAGCCGATCGAAAATAGTGGGAAACTGTGCACGGAGGTCTGGACGGTTCAGGATGGTGCACAGCGCCTCCCAGTTTATGTCCGAAAAACCGGCCAGGAAGGCATATCCATCCTTGCAGCGAAAGTAGGTATAAGGAAAAACCCCGGGGTCCCAGTTCCCCAACCGCGGGATGATGTCCTGGAAACCCTGATAGTAGGTGATGCCATAGTTGATGCAACGCCCGAATGCTTCCGCAGGGGATACGTCTATAAATTGGCCCTTGCCCGTATTCACTCGATGATGCAGAGCAGCGAGCATTGCCGCCGTCGCCCAGGCGCCTCCCGCGTACCAGCCCATCCAGTTTCCCTGTCTGGTGGGCACCTCTGAAGGCTTAGGGTGATCAGGGTCCTCAGGACACTCGCCGGTAATACCGGTGATCCCGGAATAGACCTGGTTCACCACATCCGCATCCGCTTTGCCGCAGGCAGCCATAGGACCGAATTGTCCGTACGAATAAATGGCGCAATAGATGAGTCCCGGGTTGTCGACGCTGAGTTGCCTGTATCCGATTCCCCATTCGTCCATGACGCCGGGGAGCAGAGTTTCTACTATAACATCGGCTCTCTTGGCCAATTTTTTAAAGATTTCCCTGGCCTCGGGTTCTTGCAGATTCAGCGTCACGTGGAATTTGTTTCTGCCTTCGTTGAGATAGCCCAGGCCGGTACCCTTATTCATTAGACCCCAGGGGGAATAGGAACGTACCGGGTCTCCCCCGGTGGGTTCGATACGGATCACTTCCGCACCAAATTCTGCAAGAGTCGATGTCGCGAAACAACCTGCCATGTTGGCATAGCTGCAATCCAGCACGGTAAGGTGGTCCAGTGCTTCCGGCTTGCCGTGCGCCTTGGCTGGATCATCGGATTCCTTTATCCAGTCACGCCAATCCATCTTTTTATCTTTGTCGTGGTCCGACATTGGTTTGTGCTCCTTTATATGCAGCGCGCTTTTGCACCTTTGCCTTTTTACTTTGGCCTTGCATCAGGCCAGCCGAATGCCGCTCTTGCCATCCCAAGACGCAGGCGGCTTTCTCCCCGGGGGATTGTCCACCCATTTCCCTATGATATTGTTCTCCTTCAGTTCCTTGATCTTCTCCCCACTCAGCCCCAGATAGTGTCTGAAAACGTATTCATTATCAAAGCCTACCGGTCTTCCCGCCCATTTTATACGGCCTGGTGTTTCGGAAAACTTCGGCACGATCCCTTCTTCGACAATTTCGCCGTAAACGGGATCATCAACGGTGTAGGTAAAATTGCGCTTTATAAGATGTTCATCCTCGAAATGGTCTTTGCCGTTGCAGACCTTGTGGGCGGCAAAGCCATATTTCTGGGCCAGTTTGTCGATCTCGGCACATGACTTCTTTGCGCTCCAGGAACGAATGATATCGAGCAGGGCCACTGCATTTTCTTCCTGTAGTCGAGCTGCATGAGTTTGAAATCTTGGGTCCTCGCAAAGAAGAGGCATGCCCATGGCGGTGCAAAGACCATGGAATTGTTCTTCCGTAACCGCAGCGATGCCCATCATGTTATCCGTGCATGCGAAAATATCCGAAGGGCAAATACTCACATCCCGATTACCATAGCGCTCCCGGCCCTTCCCTGTTTGATGCTGATACATCCATGTCCAGTCCATGGCGCGGATCATATTCTCGGCTTGGGACATCTCAATGAACTGACCTTCTCCCGTACGGTCTCTGTGAGCCAAGGCAGCCATCACGCCAACCACTCCCATGAGTGCGCCGAAATAGTCGGCCAGCCAAACCCCTGACTTGAGGGGAAGCTTATCAGGAAAACCGGTGATCGAGGCCATCCCGGACTCAGCCTGTGCGATGGCGTCATAAGAAGGCCTTTCCACATAGTGTCCCCACTGCCCGAAGCCGTTCAAGGCAATGTAGATGATCTTGGGATTGATTTCCTTCAATTGCCGGTAGCCAATTTTCCAGCGATCCATTGTGCCCGCGCGGACATTTTCAACAACTACATCCGAACGTTTCACCAGGTCCCTGAACAGTTCCTTGCCCTCTTCGTGGTGGACATCAATACCAAGATGGTACTTGTTGCGGGCCTCTTTCAACCAACCCAACGCCGCTTCATTATAAAACTTGGCAAAAGGGGTCAAGGAGCGCATGGTATCCCCTGCGCCGGGAAGCTCGACTTTAAAGACCGTTGCTCCCATCTCCGACATGATGGCGGGGAGGGATGGTCCCAGGATCAACGTGCAAAGCTCGACCACCTTAATGTCAGCCAACGCCTCGGGCTTGTCAAAGGTCTTCGACGGATCGAGAACCGACTCCGCCCATTTGAAATAATTCTCTCCAGCCATGAGTTTCTCCTTGTTAGAAAAGTCTTGTTGCCGTCG
>OMOE01000157.1:0-51680 GCA_900290365.1 Syntrophobacter sp. SbD1
AAGATGTCCCTGCACCGGGATTCCGGCTTCCACCATTGCCCTGACCTGGGGGACGACTCTTGCACCACCTTCAAGCTTTACACCCCCGGCCCTGGCTTCCTTCATAAAACGGCCTGCATTTATCAGCGCCTGCTCGACGCTCGCCTGATAGGACATGAAAGGCATATCGCCTATTACCATGGCCCGATTTGCCCCTCTGCTGACCGCCAACGTGTGGTGCAGCATCTCGGCCATTCCGACAGAAAGGGTGTCCTCAAGGCCCAAGACGACCATGGCGAGAGAATCCCCGACAAGCAGCATATCGACTCCGCTTTTGTCCGCCAACAAAGCGGTAGGGTAATCGTATGCGGTAATTTCGGTGAGTTTGCGCCGGCCTTTGGCTCCAATGATCTCAGGAACTGTTACTTTTTTGCCCATCTGGCTTCTCCTTTTTTTACTCGAGCGGCATAGCGGCCTGCCCGGTAGGTTGATGCAGGGAAAGTCCTAAAAAAATCCTCCTAGGGACAGGCGGGATTATACATTAAAAAAAGACAAGAATCGAGACAGGAGAACAGGGACCCAAGCCATGGTTTGAATCTAATTGCAAGAATGCTTATTTATAATAATAATCCGTCAAGAAAGGTCAGGGTTGGAAAATGCCTCTTTACGAATATAGGTGTACAAAATGTGGCGACACCTTTGAACAACTTATTTTGGGCGAAAGTGAGCCGATGAGTTGTCCGAAGTGCCAGGGAGAAGTGGAGAAGCTGATATCGTCGTTTAGCATAGATATTTCCGACGAAATTTGCGCCAAAGTCCCCCGAGGGGAACAAAGAGAGCGGTGCACCGCGTGCAAGCGGGAACCCGCCCAATGCCCTTTTGGAGCCTGAGAATTCGGTGAGAATTTTTCAGATCGCGAAGAGCTTCTCTGCCTCTATGATAGTTAAATTATTGTCCTTAAGAATTCTCAGCGCCTCATCCAGATTGTCTAATCGGAATATGATCACCGCGTTGGCGCTGCTTTGCCGGCCGAAGGCGTACATGTATTCAACATTGAGATTGGCTTTTTGCAGAATACGAAGAATGTGATGCAGTCCGCCCGACTGGTCAGAAACCTCGACTGCGACTACGTCGGTGGCGGCTACCGTGAAGCCGGCTTTCTTAAGTTCTTCTTTGGCTTTGTTGCAATCGTTTACTATCAGGCGCAAGATGCCGAAGTCCGAGGTATCCGCGAGTGATAGCGCGCGTATATCAATGTTGGCCCCGGCCAGAATCCTGGTCACCTCCGCCAGTCGCCCAGCCTTGTTTTCGAGAAAAACGGAAATCTGTTCCACATGATCCATGGAAGTCCTCCTTAAAGGCGAGCAACAAAAGGTCGAGGAACAAAAAGGGCTGTAGATTACCGTATCCACAGCCAGGGAAGAGGTTAGAGCCGTAGATTCGAATTGTCAATCAAAAGGTATTCCATGTTAATTCTGTAGTTGAGTTTAGCTGTTGCCGATATCAACGGGGATGGAGTATATTTTTGAGAGTTTTTGGAGTTGGGCGAACAAAGGGGCGGACCGGATGAAAAATGATGAATGCGCACGGCACAAATTGGACGAAATGGTCGATTTCATTCGAAATGAGTCACAAGTTGAAACTAAGTGGGAAAACCGGCGCAACAGTATTCTTGAAAATCATCCTTTCCTTGTCGGCTATGCATTTTTGATTTGTGTTGCTCTTGTTTTCACAGTCGCTCACCTGATGGTTTTCGCAATATCCCTCCTTTTCCTTTTCTTTATATCCGATTTCATGACCAGGGACGTCCACCGCGTAGCTCCGTTCCTGCCGAAGGCGCTGCTTTTTTCGATCCTCTACATCCTGGTTATTTCAGTTATCATACTGGTCACTTTCAGAGTCGTTCCGATGATGTTGAAGAACCTCCCGGAACTCTCAAACCAGCTCAAGGTCGAGATCGTTAAAGACCTCAAGGACGCAAACCAAAAATGGAACCTCTCGGCATATATAGACGTCGATGAGTTGAAAGGCTCGATTCTAAAGGCAAGCACGGGCATTTTACAGTTTCTGGCGACCAGCCTGACCCCGCTATATAAAGGATTTATTGAGTTCATTTTCGCGCTGGGAATCAACCTGTTTTTCTATTTCGAGTCTGAAAAAGTCGAACAGGCTTTTACCCGAAATCCAACCAGCCTTATGACTTTTATATTCAAGTTTATGCAGATGAGGCTGAGAATATTCTATGTATTTTTCAGACGGGTTATGGGAGGACAGTTGATAATCGCTGTTATAAACACTCTCATCTCGTCGATCGTTATTTTCGGACTGGGGCTTCGCCATGCATTTTTGATGATTTTTGTGGTCTTTTTCTGCGGACTTTTCCCTGTTGTCGGCAACCTCATGTCAAACAGTGTTTTGACTATAAACGCTTTTGTATCCACAGGGATGTTTGGAACGTCGATCTGCCTTATCATGCTGGTCGGCGTCCACAAGATGGAGTATTTTCTCAATTCGAAAATAATTGGCGGTATAGTGCACCTGCCGATGGCCGTTTCTTTGGGAGCGCTGATTTTTTGTGATGTGCTGCTGGGAATTCCAGGCCTGATTTTGGCCATACCGCTTGCTCTTTTCGTGCGGCACGAGTTCGAACACATCTCCGGACTTCCTCTAAATCTGCCCGAAGAAGGAAGTGAGGCCGCCCACAGCCCTATTATAGGTATCCCAGTGGACGTGCGGGTCTGCGACGAAGTTGATGAGAAGGGCAGGGCGGCAGGCAAAATAAGGTAAAAATCAAATCAGATCATACCCGATCCTGTTGAGAATCGATCCCAGCCGCTCGCCACCGGCGTTGTTGGCAAAATAGATGTCGAGGCAGCGGGCGATTATTGCCAGGACCTCACTTTTCGAATGGATTCTTCCCAGATCTTTTCCCAATTGCGGATGACGACCAAGTTTGCCCCCTACCATCATGCGCCAGCCTTTTTGCGCTTCTTCTATTGCACCGGAAGGACATGCGCTGATGCACTTTCCGCACATTATGCATTTGGTCCCGTCGATTATAGGCGCATCAAATCCGGGCTGCACCCGGAGGGCGCCTTCAATGCAGGAGGATGAACAGGCTGCGCAGCCTGTACAGGAATTATCCAGGACCCGAGGGCGCAAGGCGCCGATGATGCCGATATCGACAATTTGAGGACGCGAACAACCGTTTGGGCAATCGGCAATGCAGATACGGAATTCGTGGTGCATTTTCAGAGGGCCGCCGACCCGCTCCTTGAGAAAATCCGCGAGGTTTCGACTCAAAAGCATCTTTTCGACTTCAGCGGCAAGTGCTTCGCTTTCAAGCGTCCGGTTTTCACAGCCGCCTGAGCCAAAGCATGTATCTATTTGAAACCCTTTGGTTTCAATGGCGTTTCCGGACAGATGCTTCTTCCTGCAGTCCTGGACATGTTTTAGCAATACCAGGCTCGAATCCTGCTCGGAGGCTTCCTTTTCGACCTCTCGCCGCACTCTTGAGCGTACAAAGAATGGCACCTTTGCTACAGCCTTTTCAGCCTCTTGTGTCCAGATCATTTCCATTACTCCCAACCGGGCAGTTTCGAGTTTTTAGTTTTCAGTTATCCAAATCAATTTACTACATTTTACATCGGTTCTATTGTTTGGCATTGACTTAGATCAATTCAGGTACTCTTATATTCAGAGTGTCGGGAACGCTTCCCATCTTTTTTTCCCGGTCTTCATTTAAACCTGTCCAAAGGAGACATCCGAATGAAGAGAGCGCTCAGGGAGCTTGCCGCGGCAATAAACAGGGCAGATCCGGAAGCTGCTTTTGTTTTCAAACTGTGGAATGGAGAAGTAATAGAATATGGCTCCAGGCCTAAAACAACCCTTGTAATCAAGTCTTCGAGAGTTCTTGGAGAACTCTTCAGCAAAGGGTTTCTGGGTTTTGGCGAAGCGTACACGGAGGGCGGTCTGGAGGTCGAGGGCGACCTGCAGGAACTGCTGCGGTTGGGCATTATCGGTCACTTTAGCAAGAAGGCCCTGCTGAGACAACATTTAAGACTCCTGCCTTTTTATCTGAAGACGATGCCAACCATGAAGTGGTCTCGGAAAAATATAGCGCACCACTACGACCTCACCGCCGAATTTTACTCTCTTTTTCTGGATGAAACCCTCACTTATTCCTGTGGCTATTTCACCAATGAGAATGATTCACTCGCCGACGCGCAACATCAAAAGTATGAGCATATTGCTCGAAAACTGATGCTGAGCCCGGAAGATACCCTTGTTGACGTCGGATGCGGCTGGGGCGGGATGCTTGTGCATTCTGCGCTCAAACACGGCATTAGCGGGGTTGGGATTACTCTTTCGTCGAATCAGCATCAACATGGATGCCGAAAGATAGAAGACCTTGGACTGAGTGATCGAATCGAGGTTAGATTGCAGGACTACAGGCAGCTTGCCGGTAAGTTCGATAAATTCGTATCTATAGGTATGTTCGAACACGTAGGGAAAAGGTTCATTCCGGCTTATATGAGACAGGTGTTCGAGCTTCTGAAGGAGGGCGGGATCGGCCTGCTGCATACAATCTCAGGAGAACTCGAGTATGCCACCGATGCTTGGACGTTGCGCTATATTTTCCCCGGCGGCTACATTCCCAGTCTGTCGGAGACAATCCGGGAGATGGGGCGGGCGGGTTTGTGCGTTCTGGACGTCGAGGGTCTGCGAATGCAATATGCCAGGACGCTCGATCACTGGATAGCGAATTTCGAAAGAAACATCGACAAAATACAGGAATTATTCGACGAGAGGTTTGTCCGTATGTGGAGGCTGTACCTCAATTCCTCGTCGGCATCGTTCAAATACGGCGCCAATCGGATCTACCAGATACTTTTTACAAAAGGGCTGAACAACCATTTGCCGATCACTCGAGAGTATATGTACAAAATTAGGAATGAGAATCGCTTTTAATTCGTAATTCCTAATCGTTTTCAATCATACCTGTAAAGCCTTCCGTATCGATTTGGAAAAAGGTTTTCTCAACATGCCCACTTCGGTGACTATTCCGGAGATATACTTGTTGGGCGTGACGTCGAACGCCGGATTTAGAGCGTTTATGCCGTCGGGTGCTATCTGTTTGCCACAAAAGTGCGTGACCTCTTTGGGGTCCCTTTGCTCGATGGGGATTCCGTTTCCGTCCGTTAGGCCAGGATCTATGGTCGAACGGGGCGCTGCCACGTAGAAAGGAATATCGTGAGTCCTGGCGAGAACTGCAACCATGTAGGTACCTATCTTGTTTGCGGTGTCTCCGTTCGCGGCAATTCTGTCAGCGCCGACAACGACTACGTCGATTCTGCCCTGGCTCATCAGGCTGCCTACGGCATTGTCCGTGATGAGAGTGACAGGAATTCCCGCGCGCATAAGTTCGAATACGGTGAGCCTGGCGCCCTGGAGGAAAGGCCTTGTTTCGCAGGAAAATACGCTGATTGTGGGGTCTGCCTCGAAAGCAGCCCGGATTACCCCTACGGCTGTGCCGTAATCTGCGGTCGCAAGCGCACCGGCATTGCAGTAAGTGAGAATTTTCGCCCCCATTGGTATCACTTCGCGTCCCCATTTGCCGATCTGCCGATTTGAGGCGATATCTTCGTTCAAAATGGCGTTGGCATCCGCCACAATGAGTTCCTTGAGTTCGACAATGCCGAGCTTTGGGTTTTCCACGACAATTGAGTACAATCTTTCGACTGCCCAGCCCAGGTTTGCCCCGGTTGGGCGCGCATCTTTGACTTTTAGGCAAATCCTGGAGAATTTCCGCCTGAATTCCTTTGGATCATCAGTTTGGATAGACCTGGCGCCAAGGGCCAGGGCAAGTGCCCCGGCAACTCCTACAGCAGGAGCTCCCCGGATGGCCATCGTCTTTATCGCTCCTATCACCTGTTCGGGTGTTGTACAGTGAAGGAACTTTTCCTGGTGCGGTAATATTCTCTGATCGAGTATGGCTACGGCGTCACCATCCCAATAAATCGGCGGAAAACATCTCTGCGACATTAAGATCTCCTAACGATTTTTCTTGTTCACCCTGCGAGTTTTTTTCTGAGAATTTCGTTTACTAGCTGCGGATTTGCCTTTCCTTTGGTATTCCTCATGACCTGTCCGACGAAAAAGCCGAAGAGTTTTTCTTTCCCAGCTCGGAACTGTTCGACTTCTTTCGGGTTTTCTTGAAGAACCCCTTCGATGGCGGACTCTATTTCCGATTCATCGCTTACTTGCACCAGTCCTTCTTCATCCACAATCCGGCGCGCTGACCTGCCGCCGGTATACATTCGTTCGAAAACTCCCTTGGCGATTTTGCCGCTGATCACCCCGGAATCAAGCAGTTCCAAAAGCTCTGCCAGGTTTTCCGGAGATACCGGGCAGTCTTCGATATCGCGATCATCGCGGTTAAGCTCACGCAGAAGCTCCGACATTATCCAGTTGCTGAGCGTCTTCGGATGTGGAAATTTTTCCACTGCCGCTTCAAAGTAATTTGCAAGGGCCTTCGATGAAGTAAGCACCTTCGCATCATAGGGCGGCAGAGCGTAGTCTTTTATGAATCGCTCCCGCTTTGCTTCGGGTAGTTCGGGCAGGCTGGCGAGGACCTCGCTTACCCAGTCTTCGCTAACCACAATCGGAACCAGATCGGGATCGGGAAAATAGCGATAATCATGGGCATCTTCCTTGCCGCGCATACTGAGAGTTAAGTTGCGCCCCGCATCCCACAGCCTGCTTTCCTGAACCAGTACTTCACCGCGCTCCAGCATGACCTTCTGCCTTCGAATCTCGAACTCCAGGGCTTTTTGGACGTTTTTGAAGGAGTTCATATTCTTGAGCTCGACCTTTGTGCCAAGGGTGCTCGTACCGGTGGGCCGAATCGAGATATTTGCGTCGCACCTCATGCTGCCTTCTTCCATGTTGCCGTCGCAGATATCGAGGTAACGAAGGATTTCCCGAATGGTCCTCAGATAGGCGGCCGCTTCTTCAGGTGTGGGCAAATCCGGCTCACTCACTATTTCAATAAGGGGAACGCCTGTCCTGTTGAGATCGACATAGCTGACCGGCTGATGTTCATCGTGGATAAGCTTGCCGGCGTCTTCTTCCATATGTATCCGGTTTATTCTAATCCGCTTGGGGCCGCTGGAGCTTTCGATTTCCACCCAGCCATTACGGGCAAGAGGAAGCTCGTACTGAGAAACCTGGTATCCTTTGGGAAGGTCCGGGTAGAAGTAGTTCTTACGGGCAAACTGAGCCAGCGGCGCAATGGAGCAGTGAGTTGCCAACGCCATCCTGATAGTGTATTCGACGAC
This sequence comes from Syntrophobacter sp. SbD1, assembly GCA_900290365.1. Lineage (GTDB taxonomy): Bacteria > Desulfobacterota > Syntrophobacteria > Syntrophobacterales > Syntrophobacteraceae > SbD1. The sequence continues at coordinate 7,320 of OMOE01000157.1, forward strand.
CCCTCTGTTCAGCACGGGAAGCACCCCTGGCATCCCGAGGCACACGGGGCAGGTATGGGTGTTTGGACTGCCGCCGAATTTCGTCGAGCATCCGCAGAATATTTTGCTTGCGGTCTTGAGTTGAGCGTGAATTTCGAGTCCTATTACCGGTTCGTATTGCATCTGCGGCCGGGTCCCTTTCAACAAGTTAAAGGATCTAAATAGAAAACGTTTCTCTTTTCAAGACGAAAAATAATAGCGCACATTTTGTGACTCGGATTCTGATTTTCACGATAGTGTAACACAATAGACACTACCATTTCCATTGTTGTTACCACTGATTTGGAGCCAGTGCGAAATTGCCTTAAAATGTTTGACATTGTGATAACTTTCATTTAGGAATGGCAGATTCGCAGCGGAGGCCGGCTAGGGTTCTCGTTGGTGAGACGCGGTCTGTACAGATGAAGTGGTTCCGGAATAGCGAGGAAAAAAATGAAAATTCATGAGTATCAAGCCAAAGAACTGTTCCAGAAATTTGGTGTTCCCGTGCCTCAAGGCAAAGTTGCCTTTAGTGTTGAGGAAGCCGAAAAGATCGGGGCCGAATTGGGCAGGTTCCCGGTTGTGGTAAAAGCCCAAATCCACGCCGGCGGGCGAGGCAAAGGCGGTGGCGTCAAGCTGGCCAAAAACGCGGACGAAGTCAAGAAATGGGCATCGAGCATTCTTGGGATGACCCTTGTTACCCACCAGACTGGCCCGGAGGGCAGGGTGGTTAAGAAGCTACTTGTCGAAGAGGGGCTTCCGATTGAAAAAGAGCTCTACCTCAGCGTTCTTCCGGACCGAGGCACGGCGAAGATCGTCTTTATGGCCAGCGAGGCAGGCGGCATGGACATAGAGGAAGTCGCGGCCAAAACGCCGGAGAAAATAATCAAGGTTTATATAGACCCGCTTGTCGGCATCAAGGGATATCATGCCAGCGAGCTGGCTTTTGGATTGAACCTTGCGGGCGATCTCGTGAAGCAGTTTAGCGCTATGGTTTCAAAGCTGTACAAGCTTTGCGTGGACTATGACTGCTCGCTCCTGGAGATCAATCCGCTCATACTGACCAAAGACGGCAGCGTTATAGCCCTGGACGCCAAGATCAATTTTGACGATAACGCACTTTACCGGCACAAGGATATCCTGGAATACCGGGACCTCGATGAAGAAGATCCCTTCGAGGTCGAAGCGTCCAAATACGAGCTAAACTATATCAAGATGCCCGGGGGCAATATCGGGAATATGGTAAACGGCGCAGGCCTGGCCATGGCGACCATGGACCTGATTCAGCAGGCGGGGGCGACGCCGGCCAACTTTCTCGATGTCGGCGGGGGGGCGAGCGCGGAGCAGGTGGAAAACGGTTTTCGTATCATACTGGCTGACCCGTCGGTCAAGGGCGTACTCATAAATATATTCGGCGGCATTCTAAGGTGTGACAGGCTGGCCAATGGTGTGGTCGAAGCTGCAAAGAAAGTGGGGATAAATGTGCCTGTGGTCATCCGGATGGAAGGGACCAATGTTGAAGAGGGCCGGAGAATCCTCGATGAATCAGGGCTCAATCTTATAACGGCAAAGGACGTTTCAGATGCCGCCCAAAAAATAGCAGCTATTGCAAAGGGATAGGAGGATATCATGAGCATTTGGGTGGATCGCAATACGAGACTTCTCGTTCAGGGTATAACCGGCCGCGAAGGCCAGTTCCATACGATCAATTGTAAAAACTACGGAACCAGCGTTGTGGCCGGTGTAACCCCCGGCAAAGGGGGCCAGAGCGTTGAAGGAATCCCCGTTTTCAACACAGTGGCAAGAGCTGTGAGGGAGACGGGCGCCAACGCTTCGATGATTTTTGTGCCGCCTGCCTTTTGCGCTGACGCCATAATGGAAGCCATTGACGCCGGATTGGCGCTGATCGTGGCAATTACCGAAGGCATTCCGGTCATGGATATGCTGAAGGTCAAAAATTATCTGAAGACCGGCAGCAGCCGGCTTATCGGTCCCAACTGCCCCGGCATCATCACTCCGGGCCAGTGCAAAATCGGCATTCAGCCCGGTCACATACACTCCCCCGGCAATGTAGGCATTGTATCCCGATCGGGAACTCTGACCTATGAGGCGGTCCACCAGATCCAGCAATTCGGGATGGGGCAGAGCACAGTAATCGGCATCGGTGGAGACCCGGTAAACGGAACTAATTTCATCGACTGCCTCTCGGCCTTCCAGTCTGACCCTGAAACTCGCGCCATAATAATGGTGGGAGAGATCGGCGGTTCGGCTGAAGAAGAAGCCGCCGACTTCATAAAGAAAAACGTGACCAAGCCGGTAATCGGATTCATCGCCGGGCTGACCGCTCCTCCCGGTAGACGCATGGGCCATGCAGGCGCGATCATCAGCGGATCGAGCGGAACCGCCCAGGGCAAGATCAAGGCCATGCGGGAAGCTGGGATAACAGTGGTGGAAAACCTGGGACAAATGGGTGCCATCGCCAAGGATGCTTTCGCGGAAGCACTTAGGTAACGAGGAGACGCCCGGAGCGCAAATAAAAACTCAATGCTGAAAACTCAAACTCGATCTGAAAGCTTTCAACTCTCAAGCTTCACGATTCGAGCAGGGTCCAATAGACTGAAGTCTCCCTGGACAGACAAGAAGCAGCCATGAATCAGACCCTTTGAGTACATGGCTGCTGCAATAGCGGCGCCTTGATCCAGAGCGGTTTTTCGCTGCGAGGGGCTCAGATAGCGAACGGCTATCGTAACCTTCATGTCGCCAAGATCGGATGTTGGGTCAAGCTCGGCCGCACTGGCTTGTTCGATGTTCATCCCGAAAGCCGTTGTTTTTCCGGCGATCAAGGTGGCTGCAGCATCCGCAATGCTTGCGGTGCCGGCCCAAACTGTCACCAGGTCTGCGACCCCGGGCGAATAGCTCCGGCCCATCCATCCACTGGAAGCCACTCCGCCAATGCCTGCGCCGCCCCGGACCATAAGTCTGCCGGCCAAGTCCTTCGCGCCGATCTTTTGCAGTCCCACCACCGCCGTTTTGCCCCGGGCAAGACGAAGGGCAATATCTCCGCCATTGTTAACGATCACCTTGTCCGCCCCCATACCCAAAGCGACATCGGCTACATGGTCGGCGGCCGCTCCTGCGACTGCGGCTAAGGATGTAAGTTCTTTGGATACTTTTGAGGCGGCCGTGAAAGCCCGGCTTACCACGTCGGGCAAAGTGACGCCTGATGGGAGGCGGCAAACCGGGATTTTGAGAAATTCTTTAAAATCGGACAGCATCTGCAAGCAGGCCAATGCGGAACGGGAAGAGGCGGCGGCCATGACCGGCCTGGCCCGTCCTTTGTCCCAGACGGATATGGTCATGGTCATTGGGCCCCAGTCCACCAGGACCAGATCCTCGGCCAAGACCGTTACCGGCACAAAAGCTTCAATCGCCTCCGGCATGACGATACCTCAATGGCGCAATTGCTGAAAAAGGTTTCATGGCCTCGATATGCCCGCCCATGGCCTCGTAATCGTCGAGACACATAGTGTATTCTACCGGACAAACGGTTGCAGGAGTGGGTACCCAGGTAAAAGCACCCCTTTGAACCTGCTCTACATCCACATAGAAAGTAATCCCACCTCCAGGCAGTACAAACACCGAAGCGGCGCCGCAGGTCAATACGGCACGACGGGAATGGACCGCTCGAGTCAGTCGAAGGGGATATTTTACCACCCCCGCACGGGCCGAGCCACCGACCCCACCAACGTATACCGCCGAAACCCGCGACTCCTGACAGGTTTCCGATATGGCTTGGATTGCCGCGCGTGCTGCATCGGTAATTTCCATGGGTTCGAACCGTCCGTCCTCGTTCAGCCGGAACATTGCGAACCGTTCGCCGGTCGTCTCAGTTATCAGCAGCGTGGCGCCTGGAGCCGTCAGTGCCGTATCAACCGAGGCGACGATATCCAAAGGATTTTGAATACCCGTACCGCCCCACCCTTCACCATGATCGCCAAAATAGCGGCCCGGGGTGGACAAGCGGTATGTCAGTTCTAAACCGGAGGGTTTCTTGCCTAAAAATCGGCCGGCGGTATGATGAGTAAAAAGTGAAGTGATATGGGAGTCCAGCACGATGACCTCATCGGCAGCCTCCTCGAAAAACCTGGCAAATAAGCCTGCTGTGGCCGACCCACAGCCTACGCGCATTTTGGCTATCCTCTTATTGTTGATTACCGGCGCCTTTCCCACCTCAATCTTCAAATTGGCGCCGCCCTTTACGGTAAGCTCAATAGCCTCTCGATTCGCAATAGCCGCCACGGCACGGGCTGCCGCAAACCCCGCTTTCCCGGTGAGTCGATTTATTCCACCGACGCAGAGCATCTTCGACCCATATTCTTCGGTCTCCACCATCCCTACCGTGCGTCCTTCGAACTTGACCGGAGCTCCTTCGAGGCCGATCGAAAGATCCGTATCGATTTTCACCTTAATACTGGAATAAGAAAGTGGAGCTTCGGTGACCACTGTAACCACATCTACGCCGTTCCTTCTATCCGTGACGATATAAGGGGCGGGAACACAATCAGGGTAGGTGCCTCCCGCACCGATTGCGGTGATGATGGGCGGCTTGATTTCCGGTCTTGGTTCCGGCGCCATAGAAGCCGCCACATCCTGATAAGTCAAAAGCGGTCGGGTGCGAAGCAGATCGCCCCGCTGATTTATAAAACGACGGCATGCGCCGGTTTTGTCTTCAGGAATCTGGCACGCAACCGGACACTTCCCACAGGTCACACTGCCCGGAATCAAGGTCTGGAGTTCGGTCACGGCCTGCTTGGGACAGACTTTAAAACAGGTCCTGCATATCACGCACCCTTCAGCAATAACTGCTTTCTTGTTTTCCAGGTGAACAATCCCCAAGGGACAATCTCTAACGCAAAGTCCACAACCGTTGCACTTTTCCTCATCGATCCTCATAGTTTTCTCCCATCAGAGCATCGATTTATTGCTGTTTAGCGAATGAGAAGCATGGACAAATTTGGTCTCAAAAGCACTGAATGCAGCCATGACATGTTCTCGCGACAGTTGTACCGTCTCTTCGAGATGGCCACATTTGAAGGCTTCGTAAATCTTGCGGTGATAGTTACAGGATCTCTCCATGTGGTCACGATCTGACAGGGTCTGAGAACTGAAATATCTGATTTGATTATGGAGTCCCTGCAGGATGTTCTTCATACGCAGATGTTCCGCAGCTTCAATGGGCACATCGTGAAAGCCCGTATTCAATTCCTGGTAGGCGACGATTCCGGGGGGATCTGACCGGGCACATTCTTCCATCGCCTCGACCAGGCGGCCCATCCGGTTGATGTCCGACGCGGAAAGCCGGTCAAATGAAAGCTTTATGGACAATGCATACAGCTCGGCTTTTAGCGTATAGATTTCCCATGCATCCTTCTCGTTGATTTCGGCCACGAAAACTCCACGTCTCGGTATCCGCAGAATAAGGCCTTCAGCTTCCAAAAGTTTAAACGTCTCGCGAATCGGTGGCCGGCTGATTTTCAATGCCGCCGCCACCTCGATCTCAGTAACCTTACTTCCGGGCTTGAACTTCCCCGTATAAATTGATTTCTCAATATATTCCCGGATTACATCCGTAACAGAAGGTACCCTCATGAATAACTCTTTCTTTGCTTTTCGCCCCGGTTTTTAATATTTTTTTTCCCCTGCCCGTTAGTCCCATCGAGCAGTAACCGTCTTTTCGTCCAGAAAGAGCCTCATTGAAGCCATCCGGCTCTTGGCGCCTCCCATGAATGAGCCTTTCTTGGAGCCTAAGGGGAAAAATGCATATGGCTGGGGGACGCCCAAGTTAATCCCAACGTTGCCGACAACTACTTCACGGGCAAATTTTCTGGCATTGCGGCCGCTTTCAGTCATGATGCAGGCCGAATGGCCCAGGTCGGTACCGGTGTTGATCCTTTGGATGGCTTCATCCAGATTGTCCGCCCGGATCAGTCCTGCCACCGCTCCGAAAGCTTCTTTTTTGGCAGCCGACATATCGAAATTCATGTTTTCCAGGATCGTCGGCCCCATGAAAAAACCCTTTGCCAATGAGGGGGGGATCTGCCGCCCGTCGTGGACCATGGCGGCACCTTCGGATAGAGCACCCTCCACCCAGGATATGACCTTGTCCCGTCCTGCGGCGGTGCAGTAAGGTCCCATGCCGGTGGTTTCGTCCAAACCATATCCGAGCTTCAACCGCTGCGCTTCTGCCACTAAGAAGGTTTTGAATTTATCGTAGATATCGCCGATAATTACAATGTTGTCCGATCCCAGGCAACGCTGGCCGGTCATGCCGAAGCAGCCCTGACGGATGAAAGGGGCAGTTCTGCCAAGGTCGGCGTCAGGCATGACCACTACAGTGTTTTTGCCGTTCCCGTTGATGGAGGAATTTTTCCCCAGTTTTCCGCAAAGCTCGAATAAATCCCTGCCGGCCTCTGTGGATCCTATGAATCCCAATCCCTGGATTTCCGGCTGTTCAAGAACATATTTATTTATTGTCCGGCCACCGTGGATCATGTTGATCGCTCCTTTGGGCCAGCCAACCTCCAGTGCTACCCGGTTGATGAACTCGGCGGCAACGGGGTCCTGCCGGCTCGGACTAACGATCACGGAGCAGCCGGCGGCCAGAGCGTATGGAACGAAAGAGGACCAGGCATGCATCGGGATGTTGCCCGGTGTGACAATCAGGAAGGGGCCCAGCGGCTCCCAGGTCATCCACATGTCGATGCCTGAAGCCAGTTGGTCGATGTGCTCATTTCTGGCAGCCATACCATAGGCAGCGGAGCAAGCAGACTCTATGTTTTCGATGCAACGGCGAACCGAACCTCTGGATTCTCCGATAGTGCGCCCATGATCCTGGGTCAAAACCCGCGTCAATTCGTCAAAATGTTCTTCAAATTTCTGCCGCATATCGAAAAGCATCCTGGCACGTTCCCTGAGTGCGATTTTGTTGAGCGCCTCAAATCCCTGCCGGGCAGCATCAACGGCCGCGCGAGCTTCCTGCTTGGTGGCTGTGGGAAATTCGGCAATGACTTCGCCGTTGGCCGGATTCACCGTCTGGTTGACAGTCGTCGATTGCGAATCCACCCACTCCCCACCAATCAATAGCCGCAGTTTTCCATAATTTTTCTTTACCTCAGACAACACCGCCATGGTCTTTCTCCTATCAATTCTGAATAATGTAGCTCTGAAATCGAGCTACCGCAGTCCATCTTCGTACTTAGCCTGTTCTTTGGTCAACCCCCCTATGCGGGGCAGGGGCCGGCCTGAATCCGTCACAACCAGGGCCACTAAGAGTTCGTCCGGGAATGGAGCATCTTCGACCGAAACAGTCATTCCATCGAAATGGGATCTGATAAAGGCGGCGTCTTTATGGTTCAGGGGGATATCGATTGTGCAACCGGCCGAGCCCCTTTTTTTGACTGAAGGGATCAGTGCCAGTCCTCCTCCCAGTACGTCACGAAAAGGTTTGCCAAGCTTGGGATGCATAATGGCTGCCGCATGCTCCAACTCCCCGTTTATGCCTGTTATGCAACCTTTAGCGTAACTTTCAGCACGCTCGGGACCGATACCCAGAGCCTCAAGACACTTCTTGCCAAGCATATCGCCAAGTTCGGCTCCAATGTCCATCAGTTCGGTCAAGTCTTCCACATAACGCCCGGCACAGGGGTTGGCGATCACTGCAATCGCCGCCGCCTTGCGGGTCGGGGGACTAACTTCACGCCCCATCTCCGTGAGCGTTTCCTCTACGATCGTAACCACCTTGCGAATCTTCATATCTTTGACTCCCTGTTTGTTTGAGCCCATCCATTACAAAATTACGGCCTTGCGCATCGGCGGGGGAGTGTTTCGGCTGCCATTCACCACAATCTTGCCGTCGATCATGATTACAGAGATACCCGGCGTATCACCTTCGGTCAGACAGGATAAAAGGTCTTTGCCTGTCGATCCGATGGACGTATCCAGAAAAACCAAATCCGCCTCGAGCCCCGGGGCTATTCGACCCCGATTGAAACCAAATACTCGAGCTGTGTTTCCGGTGGCGGCGCATACAGCCAGAGCGGGGTCGATACCACCCAGAGAGGCAAGCCATGAGATATTCCTCAGGATGCCCAGGGTCACGACTCCGGTGCCCGATGGCGCATCATTGCCCAGGATCAAACGGTTGTATTCACCTCTGGCGGCTATCAATTCGCTAACCTGTGCCGCTCGCTTGACGTTGCCGCATTGGACAATTTCTATGGCCGAATCGATTTGCTCGATAACCTGTCTGGCTTCATCAAAACTCATAGCGGTGGGCCCGCCATTGATATGGGACACAATGCTCGGCTTTACTGCCAGGAGTTGCCGCGCGCCAACCACCGACGACCCCGGAATCGACGTGCCACCCGAATGCATCATGACTACCATATGGTATTTTTTGGCCCAGTTTTTGGCCCAGTTGCACATTTCGGCCGCTTCACTCGGTTCTTTGACCGAGCCGAGCCCGATTTCGCCTACAACCGCGACCCCTTCCCGCGACATCTCTTCAAAATCTGCCTCGGTCAGACCCTTTTCCAATATTACTGCCCCACCGAGCACCTTCATTCCGCCAGGTCTGTAGCTTGCCCAGGCTTGGGCCGCCAAAATCGCCAACGCCTTGGTCCCCGACGCGGTTTTGGGGCGTCCGGGCAGGTGGACCTCCCCGGCCGAAATTGTGGTGGTTACTCCTCCGTGAAGACACGAATCCAGGAAATTCTGCATCTGCTGCCTGGGCGTATAATCACCCAGAACCACGTGACAATGCGAGTCGATCAGTCCCGGGCACAGAGCGCCCCCCGAAGCGTCGATCACTGTGGCCCCGGCAGGAACGCTCAGGCCGGTTCCGATTTGCGTAATCAGCCCGTCCTTGACCAGCAACGAATCGGCATCCAGAATAGGCTGGTCGACATCGCCTGAAAGCATTAATCCAACATTCTTTATGAGCCAATCGGTCATTATTGCTCTCCTTTAGCTCAAGACAGCGAATTGATCTGATGTCCTGATTTAATTAGTAATAGTTGTGCTGATTCTTTCCAATGCCAGTCCTTTTGTTTCAATACCAAGAATTGCAACAATTATCCCTGCCAAAGCAAATGTACATGCAACAACTGAAAAAACACCTCCTATGCCGAGTGAACTCAAACTAAAACCAACTATAAGGGGAGCAAGCATTGATCCAACACGTGATAATGTAGCTGCCCAACTTGTTCCTGTAACCCTGATACCAGTGGGATATAATTCAGGTGTATACATATAGATTATACCCCACACTCCAGATACGAAGAAAGATACAACTATACCTAGCATAACTACGTGAACCGTTGTGAGTGTATGTCCAAGCGCGTAGCCGAATGCCAATGTGGCTAAGGTTGCCATAAAAAGATTGAATACAAGAAGCGGTTTTCTCCCAAAGCGATCCATTAGGTATGCCGAAATAATTTGATTAGGAACATAGGCAAGTTGCATAATCAAGACAAACAAAAATGATTTGACCATAGTATGACCACTTTTTACAAGAAGACTAGGCAGCCACGCAAATAGTCCGTAGTATCCAAACATAGCAAGAAACCATAGCATCCAAAGCATAACAGTCCTGGATAAATATTGCCTGGAAAATAAAGTTGCCGTAGAAACTTTTTTGTCTTCATAATTTGAAATGTCTTCACCTTTAAGTTCTGTTAACGAATGGGTCTTGGATACCTGCTTTTCGATGGACTTGACAACATTATCAGCCTCCTCCATACGACCGTTTAGAGCAAGCCATCTGGGGGACTCAGGCATTGATCTGCGAACAATCCAAACATAGAAGGCGGGCAATGCGCCGGCAACGAATGCCCACTGCCACCCGAGCCAGGGAATAATGTAATACGAAATTGCGGCTGCCGCCAACCAGCCAATTGCCCAAAACGAATTCAACAGGCCCTGGACCTTTCCTCGCCCACTTGAAGGTACAAATTCACTCAATAGCGATGTAACTACAGGTGTTTCTCCACCGAGTCCCAAACCGGTAAAAAAGCGGAAAACAATGAGTGAATTGAAATTCCAGGCTGTCGCGCAGAGCAGGGAGGATATTGAGAATATCAGCATTGTCCATTGGAAAATTGCTTTTCTTCCATAACGATCGGCAAGAGGGCCAGACAAAAACGCTCCAATCAACATTCCGAACATTCCCGAACTCAGCACTATCCCGGTTTGGGCCGTTGTAAGGTTCCAAGCTTTGTTTAGGGCTGCGACTACAAAAGTGATAAGCCCTACGTCAAAGGCGTCAAACGCCCAGGCAAAGCCATTGATTGTCAAAAGCCGATAATGGACGCGTGAAACAGGCAGCCTGTCTAGCCTCGCTGCAATACTCGCCTGGCTGGTTACCATGGAAGGTCCTCCTGACACGATCACTTTGCAGTATTACATCGCCACCATCGAGGGTTCGTCCAGAGTCGAATAAGAATCGTTATGATGTTGCCCTTGCTTCCTCAATTTTGCCCCTCGTCAGCTCATCAAGCGTCTTTCCCTTGGTTTCCACGCCAAGAATAAGCACCGACAGGGCAACAACGACAAAGACCCCTGTGAGCATGCCAAAAACAATGCCGTAACCCGTATCCTTGCCATAAGATTGGTAAATCATTCCCACGACAAAAGGGGCAGTCATGGCCCCGATCCGGCCAAATGCTGCGGCCCAACCGACGCCACTCGCTCTGGCCTCCGTCGGATACAATTCCGGTCCATAGGCGTATACGGCTCCCCACGTGCCCAGGCTGAAAAAGTACAAGAGGCAGCCCCATACCAATATTTGCGTAACGGAGTCACTTAGGCCGTAAAAATGGGCTGCGAGCGCGGTACCCAGAAAAAAGATGACTAGAACTGCTTTTCTCCCTATGACTTCGATAAGGTAGGCCGCACTGAAGTAGCCGGGCAACTGGGCCAGGGTCATGATGAGGGTATACTGGAGACTCTTGATCAAAACAAATCCCTTGCCGACCATCAGGGTTGGAATCCATATCACGAAGCCGTAATAGCCAAAATTGAGTCCAAACCACATAATCCACAGGCAAACAGTACGGCGCAAAAACACACTGGAGAAAAGCTGGGCTAAGCCCGTTCTGCCAATTTTGACAGCAGATGGGGTTGCCGCCGCCTCTTTTGACGGTTCGATCCCAGCCGCCCTCTCCATCTGATTCACGATTTCTTCAGCTTCCCGTTCCCGGCCGACAAGCTCCAGATACCGGGGAGACTCTGGAAGGTCTTTTCTCAGGTATGCGGCATAAAGCGCCGGTAGAGCTCCCAGGAAAAAAGCTACTCGCCACCCATACACCGGTATAACGAGATACGCGATCAGGGCGGCCAGTATCCAGCCCCAGGCCCAGAAACTCTCAAGCAAAACGACCATCCTGCCTCGCTTTTTGGCTGGTGAGAATTCAGCGACCAATGTAGAAGCAGCGGGAAGTTCACCACCGAGCCCCAAGCCAACGAAGAAGCGAACAATCACCAGCATCGCCAGACTGGTGGACAGACCGGCCAAGCCTGACATTACACCGTACAGGACAAGGGTATAAAGAATGGTTTGCCTGCGGCCCAACTTGTCGGATAACATTCCAACCACGGCCGCCCCAATACACATTCCCGCCATCGTTATGCTGCCCAGGATGCCTAGTTGGGATGGACTTAAACTCCATTGCTTTTGAACTGCAGGCATCACAAATGAAACAAGTCCCACGTCCATCGAGTCAAACATCCAGCCGATGCCGCACAGCAGCAGGATCTTCCAATGGAGGCGCACTAAGGGCAATCTATCCAACCGCTCGGAAATGTTCATAGAATCCTCCTCTTTCTCCATGGCTTTCTAATGAAATCAGACAATTGGGGTATTTGAACATGAACGACAACCATTCTTTGATGATGCAGCGCCTCCGGAAGCCTCTCTGAAATGCCCGGATCGAATACTTGCCTCCATGACTCTTTCCAGGTTGGCAGGAAGGCTCCATATTCTCTCTCCCAACGCATCCGCCAGTGCATTGAGAATCGCAGGCGCGGTTGGGATAAGGGCCGGCTCGCCGACTCCCTTGGCGCCGAAAGGGCCGGTAGGTTCGGCTGATTCGATGATAATGGGCACAATTTCGGGCATATCGGCGCAGGTAGGGATATGAAAATCTTTCATGGATATGGTCTTGCCCGGTTCAAACTCTTCCATAAGAGCAAAACCGACTCCCATGGCCACACCGCCGCAAAGCTGCCCAACCACATTTTCCGGGTGGATAGCTTTACCCACATCATGGGCCGCTATAATTTTTTCAACTGAAACTTCACCGGTAAGCACGTCTACGGTAACCATCGCCATCTGTGCGCCAAAAGCATAGGTCGCGTAGGGAACTCCCTGTCCGGTTTCAGGATCTAAAGGGACGGTCACCGGATCGAAAAAACCCTGCCAGGAAAGGGAGAACCCCTTCGCCCGCACCCGTTTGGCCAAATTTGCGAAGGAGACCCGTTGCTCGGGATTGGTGGAAACGAAAACATTGCCCGCAGCAAATGCAAGGGAAGATTTCGCCGATTTGAGCCGATCCACCGCCTCGGTTAAGAGAACATCCGCAAGTTTTTCGGATGCCTCTTTGACAGCGTTGCCGGAAATGTAGGTCTGGCGGCTCGCAGAGGATGCACCGGCGTTCGTTGTGTACTTGGTGTCCGCCACGACGGTGCGAATCGTATGAGGTTCGATGCCCAGAACCTCTGCAGCGATTTGAGTAAGAGTTGTGGTAGAACCCTGTCCGATATCCGCACATCCGGTGTAGAGTGTTACGGTTCCATCCAAGTCCATTTCGATCCGTGCCGTAGAGGGATTCTGAACCCCGGTGTTGCCAATCCCGTACCACATGGCGCCGAACCCTATGCCTCGTTTTAGAAAACCATTGACTTCGGATTTTTTCCAGTCTTTCCTGGCCTGATCATAATAAGGTTTTAACGCCTGGAGGCACTCGGTGATGCCGATACTGGAGATCAGGGTTTGACCCGTGGCAGTTTTCGACCCTGGCCGGTGGGCATTGAGCAGCCGGATATCGAGAGGATCGAGCTTCAACTCCCCGGCGTGCAAGTCAATCTGGCTTTCGTGCGCAAAAGCGATCTGCGGCGTGCCGAATCCCCGCATCGCACCGCAGAAAGGGTTATTCGTATAGACACAATGGCTCTGGAGGTCCACATTTTCGATCTCATAGGGGCCGGTTGCATGAACTGCGGCACGACTTGCCACCGCCATGCCATGAGATCCGTAAGCTCCGGAATCACAAATGATTGTGGCCTTCATTGCCAGCAGCCGACCCTCATCATCGGTGCCTGTTTTCATTTTGATCAGTAGCGGATGACGTTTGGCCGTGGCAAGATAAGATTCCTCTCGACTGTATACATAGCGAACCGGTCTTTTCAGATGATACAGGGCCAACGCGATGAATCCCTGAACGTTAAGATCAAGTTTGGAGCCAAATCCTCCCCCGGTAGCAGCCTGAATAACGCGGACCTGATCATCTTCCAGGGCCAGGAGCGATAGGAGTTCCTTGTGATCGTAATGGGGATTTTGAGTTGAAGCATACACAACCAGGGTGCCGTCGTTATCGACAAATCCGGCTCCGGCGTCCGGTTCCAGGTAGTTGTGTTCCACCATCGAAGTTCGATAGGTTTTTTCAATAATGCTTCGGCATCGCCCGAACGCTAGCTCTACATCCCCTCTGCGAACTGTACGCACAGTTAATATATTGCCCTTCTCATGCACTTTCGGCGCATTTGATCTCATGGCTTCTTCAGGATCGAAAACAGCCGGCAGATCCCTGTAGGTAACCTCGATAGCACTCAGTGCTTTGTTTGCGGCCGCTTCAGTATCCGCCGCAACCAGCGCCACCGCGTCTGCGATAGATCGAACCTTATCGGAAACCAACAAGGGTTGGTCTTTGTTGATAATGCCAAAAAGATTTTGGCCCGGAATATCTTTGGCGGTAAATACCGCAGCCACTCCCTCGATCTCCAGGGCCTTCGCGAAATGAATGCCGGCTACCTCCGCATGGGCCCTGCCGCTGCGAAGGGCCTTAAGAACCAGCGGAGAATCGATCTCGACATCAGCGCTAAACACAGATTGTCCCCTGAGCTTTTCCTGCGCCCCGCTTCGAAGGATATTTTTTCCGATAAATTTTGGGGAGTTGTCCATAACCATGTCCCAATCTATAGCAGTGGGTAAAGCATCCTCAGCAAAAGCCCCTGTACGGCCGGCTCCTTATAAATGGCCGAAGCCCTTCTTCCCGTGATTTCGAACATCCTTTCGGCTAAAAGATCTCCGGCTTCCATGAGCATCCGGGCGTCAGGAGCCTTGCCCACGAGATAATCTTCTATGATTTGCATTCGCTGAGGTGTTGGAGTGCATGCCCCCAGCGCAAAACGCAAAAAGGGAATACTTCTATCTGCGTCCTGGCGCGCCATGAAGGCCATACTTATCCTGGCGGTCGCCAGCTCTTTTCTTCTCCCTATTTTTTGAAAATCGGCGAAGTTGGTATTCATGGATGGCTCAAGGATGAATCGAACAATGATTTCATCGGGGCGGAGCGTACTCACATAAGGACCTGAAGCAAAACCATCGATGGACACTTCCCTCGAACCTTTTTTGCTTCTCAAGACCATCTTCGTTTCATGGATCAGCAACGGCGGCAAAGTATCGGCGCACGGCGAACAATGGGCCACATTACCACCGATAGTAGCCACGTTTCGAATCTGTTTGCTTGCAAAGGAGGCGGCACATTTTTGAAGCGCGGGCGCATACTGTTGCAAAAGAGTCGATTCGTAAATCTCGCTCAGGGTAACTCCTGCCCCTACACATAACTTTCCATTAAGCAGTTCGATACCTTTGAGTTCATCTAATCGGCTTAAATCCAGAATATAGTTGGGCTGTACCGAACCTTGTCGAAGGTCAACAGCAAGATCGGTCCCTCCTGCCAAGACACGGGTTTCGTTTCCGAAAGTCGCCAGGAAATCAACTGCTTGCGCCAATGATTCCGGCCGGAGGTATTCGAAGTCAATCATTGTGCTTCTCTCCGTGGTCGCCTTGAATAGCATCCTGAATGGAGGAAAGAATTTGCTGATAACCTGTACAGCGGCACAGATTGCCGGCAACCGCTTTGGAAATCTGCGCCCGGCTGGGGCTGGGGTCCTCATCTAAAAGCGCTTTAGCGCTCATTATCAACCCCGGCGTGCAGAAGCCACACTGCACGGCATGATTCTTGAGAAAGGATTCCTGTAGCGGATGGAGCTTTTCGGTGTCCCCCACACCTTCGATGGTGACAACGCTGCGGCCATCCAACTGAGCCGCCAGCATCAGGCAGGAGTTTACCGCTTTGCCGTCCACCTGTATGGTGCAAGCGCCGCATTCTCCGATCCCACAGCCTTCCTTGGTTCCCTTGAGTTTCAAAATGTCTCTGAGCAGTTGGAGGGCCGTGATCTGGGCAGGGATGTCAATTGTCTTTTGTATACTATTTATTGTGCAACAGATGCGAACCGTCTTACCACCCATCACAGCCTCCTCAAATCCAAGCAGGTACTAGGTATTCCAGGGGACAGCCAAGAACCTGATGCACCACCTGCGGCCTGCTCGAACAGACACTCACCTCTGACGAGCCTCGTCGCAACCGGTCGTACATTGTTACACATAGAGTCAGTTAAAACGCCATCTTACGTTAATATCACCCACTCGTGAAGTCAACTTAGGGTAAAAGTCTATTGTAGTCAAGATTTTTCAGGGCAATCACATTTTGCGGTCGCAAGAGGTTACTCCGCAACGGTGACGAATCGTGACTTCTGCATAACGGGATCGTTAGTGATGGGTTAAGTCAGTCCACTTACGGAATGAGAATCGTGGAGCCGGTAGTGCGCCTGGATTCGATGTCGTGATGGGCCGTGGCCGCTTCGGCCAGGGGGTAGGTCTTCCCTATCTGCACCTTTACGATCCCGTTTTGCACCACCTCGAATAAATCCCTGGCATGTGCAAGAAGGTCCTCTCGGCCGGCAGTATAGGTCATAAGGGACGGTCTGGTGAGGAAAAGGGACCCTTTGGCGATGAGTATGCCTATGTCAAATGGTGGAACCGTCCCACTCGATTGTCCGAAGCTCACCATTATGCTCATAGGTCTCAGGCAGTCCAGAGACTTCATGAAAGTTTCCCTGCCCACTGAGTCATAGACTACGTCAACACCCCGTCCATCCGTTATTTCCTTTACTCGGGAAGTGAAATCTTCCTCCCTGTAGAGGATTGGATGGTCGCATCCGTTGCTTCTTGCAATTTCGGCTTTTTCCTTCGACCCCGCAGTTCCGATTACCGTTGCGCCGAGGTGCTTTGCCCACTGGGATACAAGTGTCCCCACGCCTCCCGCTGCCGCATGGATAAGGATCGTATCGCCCGGTTGGACCTTGTGACACCCGTAAAGCAGGTATCGGGCGGTCATTCCCCTTAACATCATGGCGGCAGCCTGGCGCAGGGAGATGTTTTGAGGAACCACAACAAGACGATGAGCCGGAATGACCCGCACCTCCGCATAAGCACCCGGAGGCAGCCCCGCATACGCTACACGGTCTCCAACCGAAACCTCGCTCACCCCCTTGCCGATAGCTTCGACAATTCCCGCTCCCTCCATACCGATTACCGCCGGCATCCGGGGCAAAGGATAAAGGCCCATCCGATGATAGATATCTATGAAGTTCACCCCGATCGCTTCGTGCCTGACAAGCGCCTCGCCGGAACCGGGCGTCCCCGGATCGTATTGCTCGAAACGCAAGACTTCAGGTCCTCCGGTCTCATGTATCAAAATAGCTTTCGGCATGATTTCCTCTCGGACTTATTTTGTGTATCCACCAACAATGATAGGATCATGTTTCATGGACTTCAAGGGAGCATTAGAGACGGAAGTGAAAAGGTCTACGACAAGGGCAATAACGGGCTTGAGAACACACCATGATGGTGTACCATAAAGTGTGGCGGAGACTAAACCTCTATGGGGCGCTCAGAGAATTCGGAAAAAATCGTACGCTAAGCCGATTTGACTTCCGCTAAGAGGTCAGGGTGACGATCAAGCACTTTGAGCAGTTTCACCAGCGCCAGTGGCGGCTTGGTCTTGCCGTTCTCATAACGTGAAAATGCATTGACGCCACCACCAAAAATCTCGCCGGCTTCGCGCTGGTCGAGAGCAAGCTTCTTGCGCACACTCGCAATGAATGCCGGATCAACAATAGATGCATTTACCTGTTTATTGAACTCCAGCATCAACGAACTAACACGGTAGGATTCGCTCTTTTCAAACACGGCTTCGCCACACGCCGGGCAGAAATCACCCGTGGCCGAGAGAATGATCATCGATTCGCCCTTGTATGTGTAAGGTACGTCACGGGTGTCGCGCACCATTTCAGCCCCGCCGCAAACTGGACATTTCATGATCATAGCTCCTTAAAAGAAACGACGAGCACTTCATCGATGACGGTGAGCTTCAGGTAAACCTCACCGGCTGATGTTGCAGGTCGGTAAACGTCTTGCCAGATTCGATGATCGGAATGCGTCGTCATGCTTTTATGAAAGTCTTTGGGCCTTAGACCCATGATCACGCCGACAATGCCGTCCGCATCGAATCCCAACGCCGCCCCACCCGCAAGCGCTGACAGGGTTATTCGCACATTGCCGGCTTGAATCATGGCCTTTATCACCGACAGTTTGCAGTGAGGCGTGCGCTTTTCCATAGGACCATAAAGTAACCTAATCGGTTAAATTTAGCAAGTAGGTTAATGCAGTTGGTAATGCGCGGGATCATGTCCGCACGCATTGGGACGAGATTTTGCGTCTGGCTGCCTCGATCAAACACGGCAGGGTGACGGCCTCGCAATGCTGCTCAAGCTTGGAAGCTATCCGCGCCAGAATGGGCTGGCTGTAGCACTGTGCGAATTGGGGCGCATCGAGCGGACGCTGTTCATTCCGGACTGGCTACAAAGTGTGGAACTGCGCCGCCGTGTTCACGCTGGACTGAACAAGGGCGAAGTCCGAAACGCTCTGGCTCGCGCAGTGTTCTTCAAATATGGCGTTAGATTTTGCGCACCTTCACACCATTTTGAGACAAGAAACCCTTTATCCCTTCAATGGTATAGGTCCCGTAGTGGACCATCGAGGCGATCAGCGCCGCGTCGGCTCGGCCCTGTTTGAGGACGTCGAGCAGGTGCTGAGGTTCTCCGGCGCCTCCGGATGCTATGACCGGAATATGGACGTTGGTCGAGATGAGGCGGGTCAGTTCGATTTCGTAGCCTGTCTTGGTTCCGTCCGCGTCTATCGAGTTGAGGCAGATCTCGCCTGCGCCGAGTCTTTCGGCTTCCATGGCCCACCACAGCGCATCTATTCCCATATAGGTACGGCCGCCGTTTATGACCATTTCGTAGCCGGAGGGGATCTTTTCGGAGATACCGACCTTCTTTACATCCATTCCGAGCACAACACACTGGCTGCCGAAGGCTTCAGCCCCCTGGCGGATGATGTCCGGATTGAGCATCGCCGCCGAGTTCACGCTGACTTTTTCCGCCCCGGCAAGCAGTACGGCGCGCATGTCCTCCAGAGTACGAATGCCGCCGCCGACCGAAAAGGGGATAAAGATTGTTTCGGCCACCCGCCGTACTACATCGAGCATAATTGGGCGGCGCTCGCTCGATGCAGTGATATCATAGAAGACTATTTCATCGGCGCCCTGTTCGTAGTAAAAACGTCCCATTTCCACGGGGTCGCCTATGTCGATATTGTCCTTGAATTTAATTCCCTTGGTGGTCCTGCCGTCCCGGACATCCAGGCAAGGTATGATGCGTTTGCTGAGCATGGGCTCCTCCTCATTGGCCGGACTCGCCCAGCCAAAGCCGGCGCCGCCGAAGGCAGCGTGTGAATCAGGCCGGCGGTCCCAACCGCCATTATGAAAGGCCGTTCCAACGGCAGAAATTGTCAAGAAGCCGCAACCCCGGCTTGCCGCTTTTCTCGGGATGGAACTGCACTGCGACGAGGTTTTTGAAAGCTACGGCGGAAGTGAAAGTTATGCCGTATTGGGTGATCCCAGCCGATATGTCCTGGTTCGCAGGCTGCGGATAGTAGCTGTGAACGAAATAGAACTCGCTTTCGGCAGGGATATCTCGAAAGACGGGGTGGTTGTTTTGAAATGACACCGCGTTCCAGCCCATATGCGGAATTTTCAGAAAATCACCCGTTTTGGAATACATTTTTTCAGGGAACCTTCGTACTTCACCGGGGAGGATTCCAAGGCAGGCGGTCTGGTTTTCCTGGCTCATATCAAAAAGCACCTGGAGCCCGACGCAAATGCCCAGGATGGGCACCTGTGAGTCGAAGAGTTCCAAAAGCAGCTTATCAAGTCCGAGTTCACGCAGGCTTTCCATGGATTTTCCTGCCGCTCCGACCCCCGGGAACACCACTTTATCCGCCCTGCGGATTTCATCGTGGGAGTTGGTGACTTTGCATGAGGACCCAATATAATCCAAAGCCCGCTTAACGCTGGTCAGGTTTCCCGCTTTATAGTCGAGTATGGCGATCACGGGTTGGTGCTCCTTTGAAATAGGTTTTGGAAATCTATTAAGATATCCCAGATATGTGCGCCTGGTCAAGGCCGGCAGTGATTCGTTTCCATTTTAATGCGCTTCGGATAAGATGTAAGACATGGATGGACGTATGGAAAAGATAACCAAAGGAACGCAGATCGAGCTCCAGGTTGAGAAGCTCGCGTTTGGGGGCAAAGCTGTAGCCAAAGTGGACGGGTTCGTGGTCTTTTTGAACCACGCGGTTCCCGGGCAAATGGTAAAGGCCCTCATAACGAAGAAGAAAAAAAATTACGCCGAGGCGAGGGTAATTGAGACGCTGACCCAGTCGCCCGACTACAGGGCGCCTGTATGTCCGCATTTCGGGATTTGCGGCGGGTGTAGCTGGCAGGATATATCGTATGAGGCTCAACTTTTCTGGAAAAGGGCCCATGTCGTCGAGTGTCTCGGGCATATTGCGGGAGCGGGGGAAACTGAAGTCGCCCCGATCATTGCCTCTCCGGAGACTCAGCACTACAGAAACAAAATGGAGTTTACTTTTTCCGACAGGCGCTGGCTGCTTGCCGAGGAACTCGACCGGGAATTTTCGCGGGAATCCCTTTTTGCACTTGGTCTGCATGTAAAGGGGCTTTTCGACAAGGTATGCAACATAGACAATTGCGTGCTCCAGTCGCAGGAGTCCTCGGCTATCCTGCTTGAGGTTCGCAGGTGGGCGATTGAAAGCGGCCTTGCGGCCTACAATATCCGCACTCACCTGGGCTTTTGGCGTTTTCTGGTCATAAGGGAGGCAAAGAGCACCGGGCAGATGCTGATACACCTGATCACTTCGGCAAATCCACATGAAGACAGGACTATAAACCGGCTTTCAGATCATCTGCTATCGAAATTCCCTGGAGTTACGACCCTTATCCATTCCACAAATGATAAAAACTCTCAGGTTGCTGTCGGAGATTCGAGCCGCGTCCTTTTCGGCCCGGGGTTCATCGAAGAAAAATTCGGGGAGCTGCGTTTCCAGATATCCGCAAACTCCTTTTTCCAGACTAATACCTTCGGGGCGAAGAACCTTTATGACACTGTCAGCCGGCTCGCAGGCTTCGAGGGTTTTGAAAATGTCTGGGATCTATATTGCGGAACGGGAACCATCGGGCTATATATCGCCTCGCTTGTAAAAAGCGTTATTGGAATCGAACTGGTCGAAGATGCCGTTCATGACGCGCACGAGAACTGCCGGATCAATAATATCGGCAACTGCTCCTTTTTGGCAGGCGATTTGAAGGACGTGATCGCAAAGGCCGCGCAGATGGGAAGACCTGATGTTGTCATAGTGGACCCTCCCAGGGCCGGAATGCATCCGAAAGTGGTGAAAGCGCTGCTGGAGACCCGGCCGAAGCGAATTATCGCCGTCTCGTGCAATCCCGCAAGTCTTGCCAGGGATGCGGCCCTTCTTCTCGAGGCCTACGATATAAAAGAGGTACAGCCGATTGACCTTTTTCCGCATACGCCGCATGTTGAATGCGTCGTGAGGTTCGACAGCTTACGCGGGTAAGGGGAAATACTGTTCACTTGACGTGGTTCAAGGTTATGTGGGGCGGCCTTTGCAGCCAGCCCCACACTTGATTCAATTTGTTATTAAGTGAACGGCATTGGAGTAAGGGGTGATGGGTGAGAGGTTTTTTTTACAAGAAACCCAGGCGGCGAAATTACATATTATGGGGCGTTTCGCTCTTCGTTGTTTCTTTCGCTCTTATTGCCGCGGGGTTCTCATATTATCTGTACAACGAGATCACGAACCGCTTTTCGTCAAGACGTTGGAGCGTGCCTGCGCGTGTTTTTTCCTCAACTGTCCCGCTCTATCGCGGCCAGGCTCTGTCGCTTGGCGGGCTCAGGCATATGCTCGAGGAGCGCCGCTACAAGGAGGCCTCAAAAGAACCGGTGCCCGCCGGCGAGTTCAAGTCGTCGAACAGCACCCTGGTTGCGAACTTGAGGGATTTCGAGTTTCCGGGCATTTTCCTGCCCTCGCAGCTCGTTGAATTCGATTTTGAGCAAAACAGGGTCTCTGCGATTCGGACCCGGGATAAAGAAATTTCGTTCCTCGAGCTGGAGCCGCTCGAAATTGCGCGCCTCTTTGGACCGGAACGCGAAAGCAGGATGCTCATCAATATCCGTCAAGTTCCGCAGTCCCTGATCGACGCTGTTATGGCAATCGAGGACCGCCGTTTTTACGAGCACAGTGGAGTTGACTTTTTCGGGATACTTCGAGCGATGCTGGCCGACTTCAGGGCGGGCCGCGTCGTTCAGGGCGGCTCCACGATCACCCAACAACTGATAAAGAACTACTTCCTGGAATCCGAACGAACTTTTCGAAGAAAATTTCTTGAATTCTCCATGTCTCTCATCCTTGAAGCCCTTTATAAAAAAGATGACATAATGGAGATGTACCTGAACGAAATCTATATGGGAAGAAGAGGCAGCGTTGCTATCCACGGGATTGGGGAAGCCTGCGAGTATTACCTTGGCCGCAACGTGGAGGACCTCACCCTTTCTGAGGCCGCCACCCTTGCCGGGATGATAAGATCGCCAAACAATTATTCGCCGCTTGTTAACCGCCAGGCCGCCCTGGAGCGCAGAAACGTGGTGTTGAAGCGCATGCTTGTTCTTGGAAAAATTTCGCCGGCAGAATATGACTCGGCGCTTCTGGAAATCTTGCGGGTGGCCCCCGCATCAATCTCCTCACGTATTGCCCCCTATTTTGTGGACTATGTGCGGATGCAGGCGCAGGAGTTATACGCTCCGGAGAGGCTGGTTTCTGAGGGGTTGGGAATCTATACGACCCTTCAGCCCGAGATTGCCGCCGCTGCGGAAACGGCGATACGGGAAGGTCTTGGGGAAATCGATAGCGAGAGTGGTAGGGGACCGGCTTCAAATGAGCCGGAAAACCCTCGGCAGCTTCAGGCAGTTTTGATAGCTTTACAGCCACGAACAGGAGAACTCCTTGCGCTGGCAGGCGGCAGGGATTATGGCGAGAGCAGCTTCAACAGGGCTCTCAGTGGACGCTGCCAACCAGGGTCCGCTATCGAACCCTTCGTCTATCTCTCTGCTCTCAAGAGTTTTAAACTCTGTGACCGGCTTTTTGATCTGCCCGTGCCTTACGAACTTAACGGCATATCTTGGACAGCCAAAAACCACGACGGAAGGTATCGGGGGAAGGTCGATTTCCGTCAAGCCCTCGAAGAGTCGCTACAGGCTGCCACGGCAAACCTTGCCTTCGAAACCGGTTTGGATGAAATAATCGGGACACTCAAAAGTTTCGGGATAGAAACGGCGCCGGGAGATCTACGCTCGATTGCGTTGGGTTCGTTCGAGTTATCCCCCATTGAACTGGCTAAGGCATATGCCGTGCTGGCCAATGATGGGCAAAAGCCGTATCTGCTTGGTCTCAAGGAGATCGTTTCGGAGAATGGAGACATTCTGGATCGCCGGCATATAGACTTTTCTTCGGTAACTTCACCGGCGAAAGCCTTTCTCATAACCAGCATCCTCGAGGGAGCGGTGGAAAGAGGTACGGCCAAGGGGATGAAAAGACTCGGCGTCGATTTCAAGTGTGCAGGCAAAACCGGTACGACAAATGCCTTAGGCGACTCATGGTTCATTGGATATACGACTGACCTGCTGGCGTTGGTCTGGGTGGGATATGACGACCACGGCCCGACAGGGCTGCGTGGTGCGCAGTGTGCGGCAAGCCTGTGGGCTCGATTTATGAACCTGGCGCGGCCGTGGATCGAACCTCAAGAATTCGATCCGCCGCCCGGAATAGTTGAGGAAACTATTTGCGCGGACTCATGTGAACTCGCGACTTCCAACTGCAAACAACGGAAGGTGGAGTATTTTTTATCCGAAAGCAGGCCTAATGGTTATTGCACTATTCATAACAATCAATAGAATGGAAAAATTACGGAATTAAGGAAGAGCCTCTTGCAAAACTCCATAAATCCGTCACCCCGGCGAAAGCCGGGGTCCAGAAACCCTTGAAAAACCTGGATTCCGGCCTTCCCCGGAATGACGTTGAAGGAGTTTTGCAAGAGGCTCGGAATTAAGGAATTTCGGAATTAAGGAATTAATGAATTAAGGAATTACGGAATTGAAAAATTGAGGGATTGAGGGATTGAGGGATTCCAGACAAACAAAAAGTAAGAACCGGAACGAGGCTTCTATTACTTTTGTCTTTTGCCTTTTTACTTTTGCCTTCTTCAGCTTTGCTCTTTGTGTGCCGCTTTCTTATTCAGCGCCGGGGCCGGACTCAAGTCTTACGCAAAATTTTGAGGATCATCAAAGCGCGGTTGCTGAAAAGAAGCTGCCTAAATTAGAGAAAGCCGAAGCCGGATCACCTCGGCGGCAGGCCTCGATGCAGCAAGTCAGTCAAGCCAGGGGACAATTGAACAGGGGAAAAGTGGACCTCGCAATTCGAACACTCGAGAAGGCCGTCAGGTTAGACACCGGAAACGGTGAAGCCTTTATTCTCCTCGCCCGGGCGTGGCAGCAAAAGGGAGAAAGGCGCAAGGCGCTCGAATTCGCAAAGAAGGCCGAGCTTCTTTGCCGTAAGCAACCTGCGAAGCTGAAGGAAATCCATTTGCTCGAATCGGACCTCCATCGCGAAGCGGGCGAGGGCGCAAGAAAATTTCCTGCCGGGGTGGACCGGAAACCATGAAAAGGCAGGGGGATTTTTCCTGCCGCTGACGAAGGCAGTGGCGAAACATGGCTGGTGGTCCCACCGCCCGCCGCCGAAGGTTTGAGTGGCGAAACCTGGGTGGCGGTCCCACTGCTGCGGTGAACAATTTCCAGGTAAGAGGTCTCTATGGCAGATTCGGACACAACACAGCAGCGGACGGGACGAACAAAAGGCTACAGGGCATTTCTGCTCGCCGTTCTCGCTGTTTCTTTTTATCTGGCATATCTGATCCTTTTTCCTTTCATCGATACGGTTATCCTGGCGATTGTGCTAGCCTCGATTTTCAATCCCGTGCAACTCTACCTCGAGCGGCGCTTCAATGGACGAAAAAACCTGGCAGCCCTGGTAATCGTATTGATAATAACCTTCGTCATAGCAATCCCTGTTTTCGTTTTCACTTCGACACTTGTGACCCAGGGGTTAGACACGGTAAACAAAACCAACGACTGGGTTCGGGAAGGCAAATTGCAGCAACTGAGCCAGGACCCCCGAATCAACGAATACCTGGCCAAACTGCACGAGCGCTTTCCTTTCCTCGATGTAAACAAAACCGACATAACAAACGATCTGCTCTCATTGAGCAAGAGCATAGGGCAGTTCCTGCTGGGGAAAGTCGCCTCCATACTGAGCAACGTAGCCAGCCTTGTGGCGCATTTTTTCGTGATGATTTTCGTTGCCTTCTACCTGGTGAGAGACGGCATGGAAATGGTGAGCAGCATCCGCTTCTTCATACCTCTGAGGGTCGACCAGGAAGATCGGATTATCAACGGCATCAGGGTGGTTGCTAAATCTGTGCTGCTGGGCACATTTCTTACCGCGATCTGCCAGGGACTCGCGGGAGGAATCGCCCTTCAGATTCTCGGTTTCCCGGGCCTTTTCTGGGGAACCATGATGGGGCTTGTCTCACTTATTCCTATCGTGGGGACCTCTCTTGTATGGCTTCCGATCACCATTTATCTGATTTTGCTGGGACAGGTTAATTCAGGCGTCTTTCTGTCCGTGTGGTCGATAGTATCGTCCGCAATCATAGAGAATTTCCTCCGCCCCTTTCTTATGAAAGGCAAATCGAAGATGTCACCATTTTACATCTTTCTGGCCATTCTCGGCGGGGTTCAATACTTTGGATTGAAGGGCATCCTCTATGGACCGCTCATCCTCAGTTTCGCCATGATTATGCTGTTCATCTACGGCGTTGAATACAGGGACGACCTGATCGAATACAAGAGCCTTGGGAGAAGCGGGCCGGCGGAAGGTGTGGAATAACGATGCTAGAGTTTCCGCTCTCTAAGCACAGGCTTTCGGGCAAGCTGATGAATATGCGCCTTCACCTTCTCGGCAATATTTTTCCAGTCGTATTGCGCTCTGACATCTTCCGATAATTTCAAAGCCCTGTCCCTGGCCGCCCTGTGGTTTTCAAAGACTTCCCGCATCAGTCGGCAAAGGGCGTTCAAATCCGGTTGCAGCACCCAGCCCCCACCGTCGGCAAGCTCGATGTCACTTGGCTTGAACTCGACTCGTGTGGCCGGGATGAGATAGGAGTAATCCGGAGAGCAGAAATCATCTGTTGATCCCCACGCAGTAGTTACTACGGGAATCCCGCACGCCATGGCCTCGAGAACGGGCAGGGCGAACCCTTCCGCGCGGTATGGGTGTACGAGGCAGTCGCAGGCGGTATAAAGCCCGGGCAGTTCCTCTGTTTTGAGGACCGTCTGCATATGGGCTATTTCAGGCGCCTTCGGGTCCCTTTTGATTTCCAGGATGATCTTGCCTGCCCCGGCGTCCTGATAGAATACCCCGGCCGGTAAGTCCTTTATGATCAGTACTACGTCGTCATGTGAATCAAAGGTCTGCCGGTACGCATCCAGGAGAATGTCGATCCCCTTTCTCCAGATAGCCGCCCCCACGAAGAGGAACTTGAATTTTTTTTCCGAACTTATCCGGAGTTGTTGAGCGGAAGGGTGAAATTGAGAGGAATTGACGCCGTTTGGAACGAGCTGCACACGGTCTGCGGGGATGCCGCTTGCGATGAACGTCTTCCGGACATGGGTGCTGGGGACCCAAATCTCATCGACCAGAGTTGACATGGGTTCCACCCAGCTTTGCGGAATCCTGCCGTACTCCCAAGGCTGGATGATCACCCAATGGCCTTGCGGGGGAGGGTCGAAGTTAGGCGGCCAGTGGTGCCTGACATGCACATCGGTACTGCCGGAAAGAGGTTTTCTGGTTCGCTCGACGATCTTGTTAAAGCGGGGGTCGGAATCGGGGCTGATATTGTCAACTTCTTTCCCTGGGATAATCGATAATTCATAGCCCGAGTCAATCAATTGAAGACATAATTCCCTGTTGATAAGCGCCAGGGAATGGCTGACAAGCTGTGTGCCTTCCCAGGCGATCCGCTTGCCCGCATTTGTTGCCTTGGTTTCCCTGGCCGATGCTTTCTTGTGATCCCAGGCCGAATGTATCGCATTTATTATGATTGGAAGGCAATCAGAAGGGCCCATCAAATGTGTAATGCCCGTATCCTTGGCCTGCCGCTCATCCGGTGGCATATCGTAAGCCTTACGCATGGCATTGCGAACATCGCGCACGTCAAGCAGTGGCATGTACCCTCCCTTGTGATTGGGTTGATACAAAAGCATCTCCTGCGTCAACGGCATTTTTGCATTCGGATCGACCGCTATATGGACACCGACCTCACCAAGTCCAGATCCCTCAGGGATAACTACCATTCTTCTTCTTACCCTCGCCTCACTGATCGGAGCTGTAGCGGCGGTATCCGTGGAGATATAGACATTACAGCTATCGATCAGGCGAACAATATCCGTACGGGTGCCGAGTTCCTCATCAATGGCGATCCTGGCTTCAGAACCGGTTTTTTTGCGCAGTGAATCGATAAGATTATAAAGGTCTTGCCGGGGCTTGCCGGGAATAGGGTGCCAGAAGGGAAAGTTGACCTTCAGATAGAGCTCGACATTTTCAGTTTTTTTGAATTCTTCGAGGTATGCCTCGATGAGGCTATCCCACCTGCGCCGTGGCAGGAAAAGCGAAATATTCAGGAAACGGAAAGGCTTATCTGGGCCCGACGTATCTGGAAAGGGCGGAGGCAATACCGGATTTTCCAGCCAGTGATGCCGGATTTTCCAGCCAGTGATGCGGCCAATAAATGGTCTGAACCATTTCGGGCGGAAAGCCGGCAGCAATAAAGGATTCTCTCTCCCCCGCAACATGAAGCCAGATCTGGTCCATTTCTCTGCAGCCTTCCAGCATTTCGGCGGGAGGCGACCCGGCGTCGGCACAGCAGTCAAACACAGTTGTGGCCAATATGCGAACGTTCGGTTCGGGCCACTTTAAATCCAACAAACTTCTGCCGGGCACGTGAGAGACGATAACCGTAATCGGCGGAACAACCTTTGTTGATTCAAGCGATTTGATCAGGGCCATATCGCAATCATCTATACCGGGTTCTACCTGATTGACCGATATGATCCTGACTCGTACCCCGGCCCTGTGGACAGCGCTGACAATTGTGCGCGCTCCAACGCCAAAGCCGCTTCGATTATAAAATGGCGCAAGCCAGACTATCGTTCCGGGCACAGCCCGAAGCTGTTCTTCCATTGTTTTCTCCTATCCTCCTGCCTCGCACAGGCTGAAGAGAGCTTCGGTTTGACCCGAAGCTTGTGCCGAAGCGGCGGGATAATGGCGGGGCTGCGTCGCCGCTATCCCGGATCTTTACGCGGTGAGACCTGCGCTCAGGCCTAGCTTATCGGGTGGTCTTACCATCTGAAAGTCGGGACTTTCCAGTGCATCCTTCCAGTATAATTGTGCCAGGGTCTCGGCATTTTCCCAACCGATTTCGGCAGCGGTAAATGGGGCTCCTCCTAAACGCGCGATCAACTGTTGTGCGAGTGATTCTGGACAGGTAATTGTATTGGCCCAGCGAATGTTTAGCAGGTAGAAGCCTTGCTCTTTGCGGAACCGCAACCGCGAGGGCACTCGCAGGCGAGCGCCCTCGCGAATACCCTCTATGATCTTTCGATCCTGTACCAATTCGTATGGCTTGGAAAAGTGGTGTGTNATACCCTCTATGATCTTTCGATCCTGTACCAATTCGTATGGCTTGGAAAAGTGGTGTGGTCCAATCATCAACGGATCGGAGCCCTGGAAAGAGCCCGTGTACGCACTTGCTGTACTGCGACAACCCGAGCGACAAATTCCCAGATACGGGCAGCCTGTGCAAGCCTCATGAGTGTGCGTACCATCGTGCCAGGCGTGCATCCGCGCGTATATTGCGCGTATGTCCTCTCTGAAGACATTGCCGTCGCTCTTACTCTGATGAACACAAGGTGTGCACTGGCCTGTCACACTTATATTCATTGCATGGCCGGACTGCGCGGGGCAGCCGCGGCCCACCAAATCGCTGAACCGTTCCAGGTCGCCAAGCAGGCAGAGCGGATAACTTACAAGGGTCCCGATCATAAGTCCGAACTCCTGCTTCACACGCAGGAGTTGCTCAAGCATGGCTAAAGCCTCTTCCCGCTCCATGTGGAAGGAAGTCTGACGCGGATTCTCTGCGCGTTCGGGTGGCACGGCACGCGTGGTAAAGAGCTTTTGACATCCAAGCTCCGCTGCGAGTCTGCCCGTCTCATAAACGTGATCGCGGTTTGCCTTTGTAACGATCATATTTGCGCTGACACGAATGCCGTGATCCCGTGCCAGTCTGATTCCACCCTTGATTTTATCCAGCGCTTTGTGACCATTCACCATGGAATCATTAACGTCGTGATAACATGAGTTGAGACTGGTCAGAATATGATCCAGACCGGCCTCGGCCAAGCGCTGCATGCGCTCCTTCGTCGCCAGTATCAAGTTGGAGTTGCAACTAAAGGAGATGTTTTTTTCCCGTAGCAATCGGAAGCCTTCAACGAGCACATCGAAGTTGATGAAGGGCTCGCCGCCTGACAGTATGACGTGAAAAACACCGGCCTCGGCCAAGGAGTTGACCAGGCGATCCATGTTCTCCGGGGTCATTCGTTCGCGAGTGCCGCCCGCGGGACGAAAGTGGTTGTAACAATGCGTGCAGCTTAGATTACAGGCTTCGGTAATCTCGACGTTGCAGACAGTCGGTGCAGTGAACAAAAGCATACGCCTCCTTCTGATTGCCGCCTATGGCTTCACTATGAACGCCGGTATGTGATGGCTAATGGATAACTTCTGGATTGCTACATCGATTCCTGCGAAATAGTCATCCACCGCCCGGGTTTCGCCGGGGAACGTGCCGTAATCGTCCAAGACAAGCAAACCTTGACGCACTATGCATGGATAGAACGCTTCCAGCGCTGCGCGAGCGGGTTCGTATATGTCGGTGTCGATATGCAGGAGGGCGATTTTCAACTCGGGATGCGCCCGAACGTACTCGGCGCTTGTCTCCACAATGTTGCCGGGTACCAAATCCACATTTTGATGCCCCTTTTTTTCGAGCACAAGCATCATTTGTTCTACAGAAAGGCTCTGGCTGCCTGCTTCTTCGATGAAGCGTTGACGCAGTTTCCGATCAGGCGCAAATTCGGTCTCTGGGAACTGACCGAAACTATCAAAGCCGACAATCCTGCGTGAGAACGGGTTCTCGAGAATATCACGAAACGCCGTCCAACGTAGGAATGAAGCACCCTTGAACACGCCGCACTCGACGACGTGGCCGGGCAGATCCACAATCTTTTTGTATAGCTCGTAATGGCTTAGAAACTTTGAGAATCGCGGCAAGCCTGCGGTCAGGTAAAATCCGTTTTCATACTCGAAGCTTGCATCGAAACGGTAACCAAATACGGAATCATTCATAGTGCGCCTCTCATGTCTTGGCGGCCCCTATCATTCAATCGGCCTCCAGATACTTGCTGCCGAGTATGCCGTTTTCCGCCAGCAGACAGGGAATGCCTCTGAGGACAGGATAAATGCGTCGGCACTGCTCGCAATACAAATGTCCCGTAGCCGGCGTGAGCGACCGTTTGCAAATAGGGCAACCCATCCATTGTTCGCCGGGAGATGGCGGCGGATCTTTCTCTATAACTAACAAACCGGTTTGGCTCTTCTCATTGAAGGAATGATCGAAAAGACGATGCTCGACGATCTTATAGCCGAGTCCTTCAGCAAAGCCGCGCAGATTCCGGCAGTAGCCGTGATCCCGGATGTGCGACCGGGTTTCATCTGAACCCAACTCGTAGGACGGTTCCAGCAACACGACATATCTGCGTGCGACACGATACAGTTCCTTGAGAATGTCGACCTCTCGTCCGTAATTCGGTTCAACCGCATCGGAGGTATAGACTACATCGAACGATGCATCCGGCGATGGAATGGATGTCAGATTTCCGACGACAAACTCCGCCTGGACATTCAACTTACGAGCGTATTTCGCGGCGTAGAATACGCGTGACCATGACAGATCAAAACCTGCGCAACGAACCGGACGTCGTTTCATGCGTATCATGACGTTGGCGAAGGTGCTGGCTTCTCCAACCCCGGCCTCTAGAATAGACCCGGGTGCAAAGCCATCCATGAGCGCAGCGACTGCGGTCGAGAATCGCTCCATGAAAGAGGCATAGGAGGTCGTCTCAAGTGCGCGCGTGTAAGTCCCTGACTGAAGATCATACGAGACCATTATGGCATCCAGTGTATTGGTCTCCTGGCTCCCATTCAATTCTCGGAAGAAGGCCATAACATTGTGGCCACCCTTGTAGAGCTTGGCAACCGTTTCCATTGAAACAGGTTCATTCATAGCATCACTCCTTTGTCGCCGGGTCGTCCAAACGGTCTTCCAGGCCAGGCAGTGCCAGCGCAAATGTACCGCGGTAATGCGATAGCAACTTACTGCCCAGCCGGTTGCGACAGATATGACAGATGGTCCGGGCCGAAGGCCGGTCGTCAGGATCGATTGAAAAAACGCCGCGAGCCGTTTGGAAGTTTTCGTTGTTCCACACTTTGTCAGGGGACACCGAGAGACAGTTGCCGAGATCGCTTCTTTCATCATAGGTTAGGCAGCAAGCAGCCACATTGCCGTTCCAGTTGACAACCATAAAGGTGTACAGCCGTGAACATGGGCACAAACTTTCTGCACTGTCGTCATCAAAATAATTCCGATAGGCATGCTGACGGTCACGCGGCAACCAGTCGAAGCTGGAATTCGGGTCGATTTGAAGCTTGGACAGTTTGTGCCGGTCAGCCCCGAGCTGCTTTGACAACTCAAAGGAAGCCTGGATTTGGTGCTCGTTATACTGCGAGACGATCATGGAGGTCTCGATAATCGGGTGCTTCAGACCCAGTTCCCGTTTCATACGCACGACTCGCCGGAGGTTCTCGGTAACGCGATGGAAGTCGCCGCCCTGTCGGAAAATAGCATATGTGTCGGGATCGGTTCCGTCCAAATTTACATGTAACACACCCAGGCCGGATTCCAGTATGTCCCTGAGAAACGCGTCCGTAATCGGCAGCGAAAAATTCGACGATACAACCGACCAGAGCCCGCGCAGATCCGCATATGCGATGAATTTCGGCAAATCCCGGTGTAGCAGGGGTTCGCCCCAGTTAAGTAGATTCACAACCAGCGCGTGCTCCGATATAGCATCAACGATCCCTTTGAATTGTTCGATCGCCATCCGTCCCCTCGGCACTGCCGGGTCACGATGCCCGGTAGGGCAAAGTGAGCAGTGCAGATTGCAGTGGTTTGTCGGTTCGATGACAAAGAAAGCCGGCTTGGACCTCACGATTATGCTTCGGGCGCGGTATTCTTCGAGCGCCAGACTCAAATTCTGAAGTTTGCCCGAGGTCAGCTTCTCGCTGGGGAGATCGTTAAGAGCATCGGCCCAGCCTGCGCCGCTCAATTCGGCCAAAATCGCATCAATATCTGCAGACATCCTCGAAATCCTCAACCTATTTTGTCGCAACCATCACCAAAGCCCCATCTTGGAAGAGGAGACGAGCCAAGGGCATCTGGTAGTGAAAATACAGCGGTGCCAGAATCTTACGAATGTTCTGATAGACAGGCTTGCGCGAAATCCTTCGCCATGCAGAGAATCCGGCCCGGCCCAGTTTGGACTCAAATTCCGTCTCGCGATAAGTGTGGTAAACCGGAGTCTGCACACGATCCTGGAGTGTGAGAATCCAATCATGGTCGAGCAATCCTTTGAGAGCGTCGAGCAACTGCAGGCTTAACCGGTAGGACTCTGATCCGTCGTTTTCGACCTGCATCTTTAGCCAGTCGATCTGTTGTGCGAGATAGTCAGGATTTAATCCATGATCGAGTAAAGCAGTGAATTCAGGATTTGTCCGGTATTCGTCGCGGAGTAGCTCCATCACGAGTCGCCCGATCAAGCCGCCCTTACCGAGTACTGTCAGGTTGGCCATGCCACCTGGTTTCAAGCAGCGGTATATTTCACTCAAGGCCAGATCATCGTTTTCGACGTTATGGATCACGCCGTGACAGACAACAAAATCGAATTTATTGTCAGCATAGGGGAGCCTTGCGACACTGCCGACATCCAACTGCCACCGCCCGCTGAAACCAGGTTCTGCGGTAAGCACGCGTCTGGCCGGTTCGATGAAACTCTCGGTTAAATCCAGCGCATGAACGAATTCGGCGTTGAGATTAAGCAGGTTGAACGTGGAATTCACAGTTGCGCCGCAACCTATGTCAGCGCAGGTCTTGCCGTGGAAGAAATCATCGGGAACGCCCAACCCGGCGGTTGTGATTAACGTGCGAAAGCGCTGCAATGACGCCGGCAGGGCCTCATGGCCGGCTTGGATACCATCGAATACAGTGCGGGTTGTCCGCTCGGTGGTGCTGAATTCCATAATGAGCTCCGAAAACCACTAGTTAGAGCGTGTGCAGCGATTTTTCGGCTGCAACTCCGCAGGTCATTTCCATTAGAATATTGGCGTGATTCTGCCGCGGATATTCCAGGTCTCTGCCGACGGGTCGACACATGTTAGCGGAGAAACCGATTTTAATTCCCATTGACCTCAGAATACCCAAGGTTGTTTCTGTAAAGGATCCGCACGGATGCGCGACGCTTTCCGGACGATACTGAAGTTTATCCATCAGAACTGAGTTGTTGCAAGCGTATTCCCACTCTTGTTCTCGTAGAGGCAGTTCCGCCAATCGGGTCGGGTGCGTGTGAGAATGCATACCAATCACGTTTTGATCTTGAATTAATGCTTGCCAATCTTTCCGGCGAATGAACAATTCAGCGGCAACCTTCTCCGGCAGGACTCCCACCATGTCGCGCAACTGCTCCATAATCATGGCATAATGAATGGGGCCTAGCACTTCGTCGCGCAAATACCGAAAACGCTTGTCCGCTACAGAGAAGAAGGAGCATTCCTTGAAGTACTCCTCGTGCGAGAATCGAGCTAAGCCACTCTCGATGGCTTGTTGCCATTTCTCGCGGGCGAGCCTTTCGAACAGGCAATAAAACTCCGAAATGTCCTCGAAACAGTAGTTTCGTATGTATCGGTAAAGTTCGAGTTGGTCGCACGTTCCGGATAGGGCTATGGTATGAGGGAACCAGAACGCGGTCAGGTTCAACTCGCGCAGGACGGGCAACGCAATTTCAATCTGGCTGTACAAACCATCATCAAAAGTGACACAAACGGCATCATCGGGGAGCGTGCCTTCCTTTGCACCCTTCAGCCACTCGTCTGCACGCAAGATGCGCTCTAACCCGATGTAAACCAAAATGTCCCTAAACTGCCCGGCGCTCAAAGATCCCTCCGAGATGGGGATATTCCCACCGTGAAAGTGGTGAAACATCAAACCATGAGGCACATCCCTGTATCGCGCTTGTATTGTCACCCCTGTAACTCCCCGGCGGCGTATGAGAACTGGAATGCGGGCATGAGCTCTCGATCGATAAATAACTTCTGCTGTGATATGTTCCAAATCAGAGG
This sequence comes from Syntrophobacter sp. SbD1, assembly GCA_900290365.1. Lineage (GTDB taxonomy): Bacteria > Desulfobacterota > Syntrophobacteria > Syntrophobacterales > Syntrophobacteraceae > SbD1. The sequence goes on from OMOE01000157.1 coordinate 41,638, forward strand.
GTTATGTATGGCATCCATGAAACGTCGGGCGCTGCGACCATCACCGAAGAAATGGCAAGGCTTGAAGCGCGGACTGTTCCAGCACTCATTTAAGGCCAGAAGTATCTCCGGGCGGTTGTGACTCACATTCACAATGGATTCGTGGCAAAAGCGGTTGCACTGCCGGGTCCCGATGTTGACGCTCGGCACGCCGAAAACAGGCGCCTCGCGCACGCCGAGGCTGGAATTGCCCAGAACCATACGAGCGCCTTTTAGCAGACTGATGAAGTATTCAAAACGCATAGACGGAAAGACGCGAAAATTCGGGTTGTTTTCGAGCCGTCGGTAGGCTTCCAGAATGAGGTGAGAGCCCCGATCGTTGTTAGGGTAAATGACCACGAACTGACGGCGGCTGCGAAGTAGAACCTCCACCAGCGTTTCAGCATGTTCCTTGAGCATTTCCAGCTCAGGTAACACCGGATGGAAAAGCACAATGCCATATGCCGGGAATTTGATTTCAAAACGCTCGCGGACCTGATCCAAAGTTGGCAATTCTTTAGAGAGCATTATGTCGATGTCAGGCGATCCGATGACAAAGATAGAATTTGGTGCTTCGCCGATTTGTTCTAGGCGTTGCGCGGCACGGGCGTTACACACGAAGTGCATGTGCGAGAGCTTGGAGACTGCATGCCGGATGTGTTCGTCGATCGTCCCCGAGACCTCGCCCCCCTCGATGTGCGCAACACGAATGTTGCAGAACGCACCGCTGATCGCTCCGGCCAGCGTCTCAACGCGATCGCCGTGGACGATCATCAGGTCCGGTTTCCATCGAGCCAGATGGCGTGAAAGGACTTGGATAGTGTTGGCCAGCGTTACTTCCATCGGGTCACCTTCCATCTGGTTCTGGTAGGTGAAGATGCGGGCGCGCTTAAAACCGGCTTTGTAAATCTCGTCGACGGTCAAACCGTATAACCCGATCATATGCATGCCGGTCGCTAGAATGTCGTACTCGAAGCTGTCGTCATCGTCCACAGCGCGTATGAGCGGCTTAAGCTTGCCGAAGTCTGCGCGCGTCCCGGTTAGAAAGAGCAGACGCTTTTTCATGAAATAGCCTCCCACCTGAGCTGCTTGTTAGCCTCTATGGCCACTTTGGCACGCTTCCCCAGAAGGTCGTTGAAATGTTCAGCCCTTATTTCTCCAGTCCCGGGACGTTTAACCCAGATATTATCCATACTGAGGATTTCTCCCACGTGTATATCTCGAAGGGTGACAACACAGGCATAGGCAAAATCAATAGTGGGCTGTTCGTCTGCCAGGATACCCTTGCGACCTCCACTCGCCTCGAAGATAGCCCGGCTGCCGGCAATCAACTCCCGCAGCTCTTGAGGGTCCATGGATATCGAAATATCGGGGCCGGACCAAGTCTTATCCGATGTGAAATGACGTTCTAGCAGGCTGGCACCCAGCGCTGTCGCCCCCAGGCAAGGGTAATTGCTCAGCGAATGATCGGAGAGACCGATGACGGCATCGGGGAAGGCCGTATGTAACTCGGACAATGCACCGAGACGAACCTTGTTATAGGGTGTCGGGTACACGCTTGTGCAATGCATGAGGGCAAAGGGAACTCTATGACGCCGCACCACCGACACAGCCCGGGAGATATTTTCCATACTATTCATCCCCGTACTCAATATGACCGGTTTGCCGAAGCGTGCAATATGCTCAACCAGCGGGTAGTTGTTGCACTCGCCTGATCCGATCTTGAATGCGGCCACCCCCAAACGCTCCAGCCGCTCGGCGGCGGCACGCGAGAAAGGCGTACTGAGGAAGATCATGCCCTTCGATTCTGCATGCGCCTTGAGTTGGGCCTCTTCCTCTTCGTTAAGGGCACAGCGTTTCATGATGTCCCAGATCGACTCGCTGGCATTGCCGGGGATGACATTGTTTGGAATCATTTCGTCTTCAATAATGTGAGACTGGAACTTGACGCACTCACATCCTGCAGCATGGGCGTCGTCAATCATGCGAATAGCCTTGCGGGGATCCCCTTCATGGTTGATGCCGATCTCGGCAATGACAAGCGGAGGATGATCCGGGCCTATGCTACGGCCTGCAATCTGAACGGTGCTCATGTCTTACGCCTTTCTTTTCTGCATAAGGTGCCCCATGAAGAGTTCAGCTATCAGGAAATCCAATTCCGTATCGATATCCAGTGAGCGCTCGGGCGGCATAATATAAGCCCTGGTCTGATGCGGATAAAAAGTTTGTTCCCGAATGAAAACCTCTGATTTTATCACATATACCGCCCCATTAAGCTGATAGAGTTGCTCCGCATCCTGCCGGCGGCGGGCGATAGTATCATTAATCGGGGCATCGACAAGCATTCCCTGTTCATCAATTTTCCTTAGCCACTGAAGGGGGCGCAGATTTGGCGTGACACTCACCACCGCATCGGCTGCATTCTCTCTCTGAAGCTTTAGGGAACTGTCAATATCCTGACTGGAACGGAAAGGGGAGGTCGGCTGAAGCAGCAAAATCAAATCAGGGCGATAATTTTCATGTTCTGCAAGCCAGACAACCGCATGCAGTACTGCCGAAACAGATGTCGACGTATCGCCGGCAAGCTCGACAGGGCGCAAAAAAGGTATCTCAGCGCCGTACTCTCTGCTTACCTCGGCGATCTCGGCATTATCCGTAGATACGATAAGACGCATACTATCGATGGAACGTAAGGCCGCCTCAATCGTCCAGGCGATCAACGGCTTACCACCAAGCACCCTGATATTTTTGCGGGGAACTCCTTTAGAGCCACCGCGGGCAGTTATTATGGCAAGGATTTGTTTAGTCATATATCTCTGAAGCCAAGACAAGGTTACGTCGCTGCACATCGCAGAGTGTGGCCCAAGATGCAATGCCCGGGCCGCCCGGTCATAGAATGACAATCAGGACTACCTTGCTTGCAACAGTCGCGCCAGTGTGGTTTGTCCCCTTCGATTTACTTAAGACTGAAACCGGTTGGTCCTACAGTTTCCGCTTACTTAAGACTGAAACCGGTTGGTCCTACAGTTTCCGCGGCAGGTGAAACGGGTATAAATGAAAGGATTAAAAATCTATAAACGGATTACCTGTTTTCCTGTCCCCACCTGTATCAGTTAAGAGAGCAGGGGACACGTCGAAGCATAGAGGACCGTTTCGCCGGTGAGAGCCGTATAGTTCCTCAGATGCAGGTGATAGCCAACGTTCAGGTTATGGAGGTGGAGCGGTATTTCCCATAGGTGGCTGGGAGAGTGGTAAACGCAGATTCCCAGGTCTGGGCGACTCGTCCGGATAGTTTTTTCGGCGCCTTTTAGCGCTTCGAGTTCCGCGCCTTCGATGTCCATATTTATAAAAGTCGGATCAAAGCCGTGGAGGACATGGTCTATCGAAACACATTGAATGCGGGCCCCCCCGGATTCCAGGATTCTTGATCCGAAACTGGTGTCGGAGTAGCTAAAAGGCATGGTTGTCTCATGGCTGTAGACCGCACAGGGAATTGCTGTTACACGTTGCGCAATTTGCTCATGGTGCTCCGACAGGTATTGAGCTGTCAATGCAAACTGATTGGGATCGGGTTCGAAGCACACCAGTTCATCCACTTTGCCCACCCGGCTGAATACTCCTGACATCTCTCCCACGCTGACTCCGCAGTAAATGAAACGTGAATAGCCGCGGGAAAGTTGGATGCCTTTGGGGGTATATTGCTCTTCTCTTGCACACATGGGAATCGCAACCGGTTTTCTCTGCATATGGGTCTGAAGACACTGAAGATAGACGTCCCTGCTGCTGTCGTCGGCGAGAATATCCAGGCAAGATTCGATTTGTTGCCTTTGCTTTAAGTAATATTGGAACCCGTTGCCCTCCAGTTCCCGCGGCAGGCTAAAGGGATTGTGTATCTCGTAGATATCCATAAGTGAGATGATATGATGAAAACCCATGTTGCGTAGGGTCTGGAAAACTTCGTCAAAGTAACGTTGTTTGCCGAGACAAACGACCACCACTCCGCTCTGTTTTTCGTCTTCGGAAGGCTGATATTCCAGAGGTGAAAAGGCCGGTATCCCCTCGAAGATATCGTCACGGCCGAATCTACGATCCAGCACCGCAGACGGAGTGTACCCGTACCGCCGCATGACAACCTCTTTGAAATAATGAAAAGACTCTCCCGCCCCATAGACGATGATCTTCCGGCCCTGGAACGCCTTGTCGATGTAGAACGCATCGTGCGGGAACGCGTCCTGCGCAAAAAGCCGAGAAAGTCTCTGTTTGAACGCCCCAATCAAAATTTGTTTCCTTTCGCAGATGAAAATCGAATATCCTGTAAATCCCGAGCGAATGATGCGGCAAGATTGAAGGCCGCCATCGAATTCGCATCACGCAATGGCAAAAAGGGTCGTTTCGCCCAAGTTGTTGCTGAAATGCCTGAAGTAGAATTTGTAGTCCGGCACCATCTGATGAATAAGCAGGGGAATCTCGAAAAGATCGTTTCGTTTATGGTATGCGCTAATGACCAGTTTTGGACGGCATCTCTTTATCGTCTGCATTGCGCCATGGAGGGCGTTCATCTCGGCCCCTTCGATATCCATCTTTATCATCGTTACAGCCTTATCAGGGACGTCCTCGTCGATACTGGTCGTGGAGATTTCCGTTCTCCCGGATGCGCTGCGGGGCAGAGAGTTATTATCGTCGTATGCCGATAGAATCCTAGTACTTCCAGGCTTTAGGGTATTCGAGTCGACAAACTCCATGGACGATGCATGTGACCAGAGGCCGAAAGGCTTCAATGAGATATTTTCGTGTTGAGCGGTGTTTTTTTTCAGTTCCTCGAATATCCCAGGATCAGGTTCGTAACAGATAACTTCTCGATATTTCAAATTATTTCTAGTACAGGCATTTATGAATTCAAGAGTTGAATCACCTGTATATGCACCTCCGTCGATGAGAACTTCATTGTCTCCCAGCAGGAGCAAATCGTTATTGAATTGTAAATATGCTTCACTGGTAGAATTTTTACAGTCCTGGGAGCTTGAATCGCGTGTATTCTCAATGTCGGAAAAATTCGAGACGAAGTTGCGTAAGGATTGGTAATCGGCCCCTCGAACGAAAAGAGCTATTCTGGAGGTAAAAATATCCCTGGACTTTTGATCCGAAAGTAGATTGTATATGTTAAATAGTTCATGTTCAAATAAAAGCAGGTCATCTTCCGGCCAGTACCATTGAGCAAGGTGCGTATAGTAGCATAGGGCCTCCTGGTTCGCTATCGTCAGTATCCTTTTATCATTAAATCCAATCTCAACAAGCTGCTGTTTAACTTCATCTCGATAGGCGCCGGCTGTAACGACAATCAGGCTATTTTTGTGTCTTTCGCGCAATTCCGACACCGAAATGATCGGCAACCCACAAAACAATTCCCCCGTACGCGAGGGGTTATTGTCACAGAAGCACGCCGGATTAACACCGTGCAGCTTCAGAACAGGACATAATTCTCTCCCCGCTGATCCGGCACCAAACAGTACAACCGGCACACTACCCGTTACGGCTTCATTTCGAAAGTCCCTAAAGATGGTAGGAAGAAAATCTGCCTCTTGGTAGGACTTGGATCGTTTCGTGATTTCCAGGAGAGCTTCGTTCATCGATTCTTCCTTTATTGGGGGATTGCAAACAGCACCATATCAAAAACCGTATAACCGTAATGCCGCAGATAAAGTTTATAGGTTGGACACAAGCTGTGTATCAATAGCGGCAGTTGGTAAATATCGCTGTGTTTGTGATAAGCACTAATGGCCAGCTTTGGTCGGCATCGTTGGATAGTTTTAACCGCACCCCGGATTGCTTCTATTTCGGCTCCTTCAACATCCATTTTAATGAAGCTAATGTCCTCATCCAGAAACTGTTCGTCAATGCTTATCGTTTGTACTTCAACTTTGTTGGAACATGTATCAGTACACTTGGTACTACAGGCTTCCATGTGCGCGGCTGGATCACCTTCGCCTGCGCTCAGAAAAGTCAGGGTCGTCCCATGTGACCATAGGCCACGTTGAATGTGCGTGACGCGGGGTAAATGAGCGGTATTCTGCTGTAAGACACTGAAGTTCCCGGAATCGGGCTCGAAACAATAGATTCGTTTATAAACCAGTTGTTTCCTCTCGCAGGTTTTTGCGAAAGTGGCGGTCGATAACCCGTTGAAAGAGCCGCCATCCACGAGCGTCTCCCCTTCTTGCAAGCGAACAACGTCATTGTTGAAGTAACCATAGTCTTCCGGGGACACATAGAACGGAAAGGACTCTCGCTCCTTTTCGTTCAATTCGGAATACGTAACAATATATTTTGAAAACTGAGAAAAATCCAACCTTGACGTAAAGAGTGAGAGCCGTCCAACGAAAAGGTCCTTCGATCTTTGGTCGGCGAGAAGATTATATGCTGCCGTCAATACTTCCTGATTATTTCGAAGATCTTTGATTGTAAGGGAATGCTGAGGATTGTTTGTGTAATAGGCACAGTGCTGATAATAACCTAGCAATTCAGGATTAGTGATTGACGAAATAGATATGACTCTGTCAGGGGGAAAGCCATGATCCAGCAACTGCTGACGGATTTCGTCCGCATATTTGCATGATGCAACAACAATCAGATGATCGCGGTGCGTTTGTTTCAATTCTGCAAATGAAATAACGGGGATCCCGAAATGCCGGGAGCCGACCTGGGAAGGATTATTGTCGCAAAAGCAAACCGGTTGCACCCCATGTAACTGTAGTATCTGGCAAAGGTCTTTACCCACCGCCCCAGTGCCAAACAGTACGACCGGAATTGTTCCGTTAAGGGCGGCACGCAAATGATCTCCAAAAAGCATATCGAGGGTATCCTCGGTTTCACGGGATTTCGATATTTCAGAAATTCTCGCCAGCACTTCATTCATTATTTTCTCCTGCTTCGATCGAAAATGACCGGCATTATTTATAGTGACTCAGAGTGTGGCGAACATATCCGTGTCACACAGATGATACGTGTTATGGCGCAGGAACAGTCTGTAGTCGGGGCAGATTCGATGCACCAGGAGCGGGATCTCAAAGATTGACTCCAAAGCATGGTAAGCTCCGAGAGCGAGTTTGGGCTTGTGCCGCGCAATTATGCCGGCAGCACCCATGATTGCTTCAGGAATCACGTTGCCGCCGGGGTCCATCTTGATAAAAGTAACCTTTTCTCCCTGCAAAGACTCGTCAAGACTGACGACCTCAACCTCGATATCGCCCGAACGGTCGATTGTGCCGGCTTGGTCATGAACGGCATTTTCAGAAGAAGTGAAACGCAGCACACCGGACTGCGACCATACTCCTGATGGATGACAGACGACATTCTTGTAGCCGGCCGTGTTTTTCAGCAACGCCTGGTAGCAGTGAGGGTCCGGTTCGAAAGCATGGATCTTGGTATAATCCACTCGAAATTTTTTGCATGCCTCCACGAAGGTATAAACCGTGTCGCCGTCATAGGCCCCTACATCGATGTACACCTCGCCGGGCGATAGAGAGAGAACGTCGTTGTTGAAATAGTAATAATCCTCGGGGGTCCCGTCGTAATTGCCGTAACCGAACTCAAGCACAGGTTGGCTGTGCGATTGAATGAAATCCCCGAATAACTCGAAATTCCCATCGGATGCCAAAAGCGAAAGCTTCGAGATAAAAAGGTCCTGTGAGTGCTCATCGGCGAACAGGTCGTAAGCCTGCGAAAGGGATTGCTCCTGCTCCAGCAAAGTGTCCAATACCGTTCGGGTGCCGCACTGTTGTTTATAGCTGGAAAACAGTGACTGGGTGCCGATCATCGAAAACATGAAGACAATGGGTGCAGAAACATCAGAACTTTTACAGAGTATGCGATCTCCGCTGAACCTATTTCCCAGTAACTGATCGGTCATGGGACCTATATATTTGTGTGACGCGATAACGATCAGGCTGTTTCGAAATGATTCCTTCAATTCCTGAAAAGTGATCACAGGAAGGTCGCAGTATTTGCTTCCTTCCCTGGAATCATCATTGTCACAGAAACAAACCGGTTGTACTCCGTGAAAGTGCAAAGTCGAACATAGCTCTGCTCCCAAACCTCCTGCACCGAACAATACGACCGGGGTCCCCTGTAGGGCTTCCTGCTTATGTTCGCCGAACAGCACATCCAAAAATCCGGGCTTTTTCTCGGTAGATTTTATGCGCTCAAAGATCTGTTTTGATACACTGTTCATCAATAACCCTCAAGATCGGTACAATTCCATCTTTGGTGATATCAAATGCCGGTATGAGGACATGTTCCACGCAGGGGTAGTTCCTCCGGAGTGTGGCATGAATCTCATCCTTGCGACTCAAGGCGGTAATTGCAACTGTGTTGATGTTGTTCTGCAAAACGATGTCCGGTGAGTGAATTGTTTTCCCGCAAACGGTCAATCCTTGTAGGGATGGGTTTGCATCAACCAGAATGAACCGCTGCGCAGCAAGCAGGTTATACTTTTTAATGAGTTTGTAAAAGATCCCCCCCGCTCCCCACAGGGCAATGACCCGGTCTGACGGCAGGTGGGCAGAGAACGCATCCTGCCGGTGAAATGCGTTTTGAAAAGGATCGATGAAGTTCTTAAAGCCACAGGATGGACACTGCACTGCGGTGCCAAACCAGAACGCTACCTTGACCTTGCCCTGAACGCCGCACTTGCGGCAGGCAAATTCGATATCACATTCCCCGTTCGGCTGGATTGACTCGATCTGAAATGATCCGGCCGATACACGAGGCTGCAAATGAAATTCAGTGATCAGTGATCTTAAGTCCCGAAATTCGGTGTCGATATGCCTTGAATCATTGACTAACGAACAACCATCCCGAAGGTACTGCGCATGCTCCTTGACGGTGTCTGCATTGCAGGAATGAGGGAACAGGGATTCGTAGGATTTTCTGGGAAATACTTCCAGGTACCCACCCCTTGTCGCATTGAAGACATCAACGCCCCAGAGTGACGCATAGGACTTAAGCAGCCCGTACTCAAGAGCCATGATAGCCATTGCGCTGGTCCACTGATCCCATGTCAAACATTCATCGAGTTTATACTGATTCGGGTCGTGATAAAAATGATCGAGCACCTTGCTTTCATATTCTTCTTCTGTTACTTTCATAAAGTTATGATCGCAACCTATAAGATATATAGGATTGCATCCGAGATAGAAAGCTAGCATAAGACTTACAATTGCAACATTGTGGCCGAAATGAGGAATCCCCTCTGAAAAATCTATAGGTACGTCTATGGTTTTTGTGATATCATAGTGGTAAAAATGCATATCTATAAGAGTGCCCATTCTTGTCCCTGAGAAAAAGGACAAACCGGCTGTGGTCACAAACATCTTTGTACTCACAGCCTTATCCAGGGCAGGTTGAAGTGCACCCGGCTGTTCCCAGAAAAACGGATCGGCCATGACCCAGTAATCGGGGTTGATAATCTTTGCATCCGGATGGCGGTAAAACGCGTTGACTGCGATCGCTATCTCGCCTTTGAGGAACTTCAAGTCCTGCAACGCGGTGGATGGACCATTGCCAATGATGAAGCCTCGCTTCCCGGCATGGAGGTTTTTAAAACCTCTGTTCTTTGCGAGAACCTCCTCAAGATTCATAGGCCGCCTTTCTCGTTTTCCGGATACGGAACTGATTGACTGGTTGCAGAACCGGCACGATCCCATCGTCAGTGATCTCGAAGGCAGGAATAAAAACATGCTCGACAGGTGGATATTGATCTCGGAGCATAGCTAAAATTTCATCCTTCCGACTCAAGGCACAAATGACGACTGTTTTGATTCTGTTCTGCAAAATGAGATTCGGCGAATGGATCTGTTTTCCGCAAACTCTCAACCCTTGTTGCGAGGAGTTCACATCTACCAGCAGGTACCGTTCCGAGGCAAGCACACTGTAGTTCTGCATGAGTTTGTAATAAATCCCGCCCGCTCCCCACAGGGCGATTAACTGGTCAGCCGGCAGGAAGGAGGAAAACGCATCCTGCCGGCGAAGTG
>OMOE01000157.1:51690-61862 GCA_900290365.1 Syntrophobacter sp. SbD1
AGGCAGGCAAATTCCATATCGCATTCGCCGTTCGGCTCGAGAGACTCGATCCGGAAAGGTCCGGCCGGCACATGGGGGTGAAACTTCAGTTCAGTGACCAGGGATATCAGGTCCTGATATTCGCTGTCGGTGAGCTTGGAAACATTTACAAGCGGGCAACCATCCCGAAGGTACTGCTCCTGATCTTTGATGATTCCGGTCTTGCACGCGTGTTTGTACAGGAATGATCCGGGAAATACCGAGATCATGGAAAGATTCAAATAATGCATGTCGTTATGCTGACGCCAAAAGCTCAATGTGTTGGCCACGGTTTCCTTGCTTTCGTTGATGTCGCCGAAGATAAATCCCCCTTCGATCATCAAATTCGCCTCGTAGGTCAGTTCGAGCGCACGGGAGATCTGGCTGACAGTGATTCCTTTTCGCATGCTTTTGAGGATGGAATTGTCGGCACTCTCCAGACCAAAGATTATTTTAACGCAACCTGCCGACTTCATAAGTTGCAGCATTTCCGCATCGACATCGCAGACACGAAGGCAGCAACTCCAGGCGAGATTATAGCTTTTGATTCTATCGCAAAATTCAGCAACTCGTGACTTTGTGGTCGCGAACAACTCGCTGCTCAGTCCGATGCATGTCAGTTGGTAATGCTGTATTTGAAAATCGATTTCCTTGAAAATGTCATCACAGGAGCGCTGGCGATACTTTTCTCCCGTCGGATGAAAGCAGAATGTACAACGAAAGGGACAGGACCTGTCGGTTAGTACAAGCCCGGAACCGGAAGACCGAACCCACCGTCCATAATCAAAGCCGTCAAAGTCAGGGAACGGGATGGTGTCGATATCCGCAATTTCACTTCTTGGCGGTGTGATAACCAAGCCATTGCCAATATCTTTGTAAATCAGGCCCGGTACATCGCCGTATGTTTGACCGCCGTCCAATGCATGGGCCAGTTCACATATGGTGATTTCCCCTTCGCCGATCACTCCGATGTCCGCGTCCAGGACCCGCATGGCCGTCTGAGGGTCCGAACTGATGATCCCGCCACCTACCACGGTGATGATCCGAGGGTTGATCTTGCGCGCCGCATCGATGACTTCTTTAACTTTATGGCAATCGCGGCTGAGTCCGCCGGTACAGACCACATTGATGTCATGATCTGTCAGCAGCTTCTCCAAAAGGGAAAAGGTGTCCCCATCCATATAGTCCAGATTGGCGGTGAAGACACGGTAACCGCCCTTTTTAAGACTCGCTGATACATAGGCTAACCCGACCGGAAAAATGTTGAAGTGTTCAATCGATCCCAGGCTTTTGGGCATGACCAGTAAATAATTCATCGCGTATTCTCTTTGCATTCATTTGGCTGAAAAGGTTGCAATATGGGCACGATCCCGTTGCCGGTGATCTCAAATGAGGGGACCAGGACGTTTTTCACCGACGGATAGCTGCCGCGCAAGGTTGCGTGGATTTCATTTTTCCGGCTCAACGCCATGATGATTACTGTTTGTATACCGTCGCGTGCAATGACATCAGGGGGATGAACGATCTTTTTGCAGATGTTCAACCCGTGCAGCTCAGCATTAGCGTCCACCAGAGAGAACCTTTCGACGGCCAGCCCGCTGTACTGGTGGATGAGCTTGTAGTAAATGCCTCCGGCGCCCCACAAGGCAACGGTCGAAGCGGCGGGCAGATTTGCAAGGAATGCGTCCTCCTGGTAGGATGCTCCCAGAAAGGCGTCGACTTCATTCTTGATCCCGCAGGCTGAACAATGGCAGGTCCCGGTATACCAGAACCAGGTTTGGGTGAAATTCCTTGTCCCGCATTTTCTGCAGATATATTCAATTGCGCAATTCCCGTCCTCTTGCATCTCCACGATCCGCAGCGATTCCGCGGGGAGGTGAGGATGCATCCGCAGTTCGGCAACCATGGAAGTGAGTTCATGAAATTCATCACTGCTCAACTTGGATACATTGATAATGGGGCATCCATCCCGGAGAAATTGTTCCTTGTCAGTGATAATGCCCTTCTGGCATGCGTATTCGTACAAATAGGTACCCGGATATGTTTGAATCAGGCTCAAATTGATATGTGTCTTCCTATTGTATCCCCACCAGAATTTCATCGTATTGGCGACAGTTTCCGCAGTTTCATTGATATCTCCGAAGATGAAATTGGAGGCTTCCGTGGAGATGCCTGCCTCGTAGCTAAGGTCGAGAGCACGCTTTATCTGGTCGACTTTGATCCCCTTGCGCATACTCTTCAGGATCGAGTTGTCGGCACTTTCCAGTCCATAGCACACCAGGTTGCATCCAGATTCCCTCATTTTCCTCAGCAGATCTGAATCAACGTCAGGCACACGCAGGCAACAACTCCAGCTTATATTGTATTTCTTAACTCTGTCGCAGAACTCCAGCACCCTTTGCTTGGTCGTTGCAAATAGTTCGCTGGTCAGTCCAATGCTTGTCAGATGATAGTTTTGTACCTGATGGTCAATTTCCTTGAATATATTATCAAGCGAACGTTGACGATATTTTTCGCCGGTCGGGTGAAAGCAGAATGTACAGCGAAATGGACAAGATCGGTCGGACAGCAAAGCGCCCGCGCCGCCGAAAAAACTCACCCACTGTCCGTAATTAAATCCGTCGAAATCAGGAAACGGGATACTGTCCAGATCGGCGATTTCTTTCCTGGGCGTAGTCTTGATCAACGCATGGCTATCCCGGTAAATCAGTCCTTGGATATTGCCGTATTTTTCTCCGTTGTCCAGGGCATGGGCCAATTCACAAATGGTGCGTTCGCCTTCGCCGATCACTCCGATATCAGCGTCCAGGACACGCATCGCCGTTTCCGGGTCGGAACTGATGATGCCTCCGCCAACCACGGTGATGATCTTCGGGTTGATCTTTCGAGCAGTGTCGACCACCTCCTTGATTTTGTGGCAATCGAGGCTGAGGCCGCCGGTGCACACGACATCTATGCTGTTGGCCAACATCACTTCCCGCAAAATGGAATAGGTGTCTCCCTCGGGAAAATCGAGGTTTGCGGTAAAAACGCGAAATCCGGCCTGTTTCAGAGCTGCCGATACATAGGCGATTCCCAGAGGAAATATAATTGACGTGGTGTTTGCGCCTGTGGAAAGTTTTTTGGGCATGACAAGTAAGTAGTTCATAATGTTTCCTTGGTGGATATGCTTCTAACCAAGCTCGGCGATCTGGGTGCCATCCGGTGCGTTGCGCGCAATCGCGTCCAGGATGTCAAGCCGATGCTTTTCAGGTGGAGCGACAAGAATGACGTCTATCCCCATGGAGGGAATTGCCTCGTAGCTATAGATGGTTCGCCCGTCAATCGTTTTTCCTTGCTGGATAGGATTACGATCTATAAAGCCAACCCAGTCCGCCCGTTGAATCTCCGGATCGGAAAGGAGTTTCTGGGTGAGAGGACACGCAGGCGCCAGCAGGATACGTTTTCCGGCCAGAGACCATCCCTTTGATAAACCACCGTTTCTTCTCAGTTCCAGGGGGGTGATTGAAAACTTGTCCGGCTCGCTTTCCACCGTAGGCTCCGTGCCTCTGAAGTCCCTGAAAATCAGGTCGGAAACTCCCAGAGGCGCTACGGAACCCTGTCTCTCGATGGCAGAAAGTACTCGATTCATAATATCCCTGCCTTCCTGACTGACCGTAGCTATGGCCTCTTTGTAATAGTGGAAGGCTTCAATTCCGTGCTTCTTGAGAAGCAAATATAATTTTGCGTAAGCCTCGATTTGTGCCGAATAGTCGTGATTCGATTGATGCAGAAACATCGGGGCGAAGTCAAAGGTAAGCCACACCTTTTGGGGTCGAAGCGCCAGCATGGCATAAGCGAAACCGGCAATATCATCATCGCCGCAATTGGACTCACAGAAAATATACTTGGCCGCGAGCATGCCCTTGCCCTTGCTCCCCGCGACAGCATAACGGCTCAGATTCTCCAGGACTTGCAGGTACCTGTCTCGGCCTCGCAACGCCTTGAACGTAGACGGCGTGCCGGCATCCAGAGAGGTTATTACCCAATATATTGAACCATCCGCTAGACCATCGTAGATTGCCTGATGAAATCGGACCGCATTGGTAAACATGAGCACCCGGATACGGCGAGTACGAAAAAACTCCAGGTATTCCTCCAGATTATCCAATAAGGTGGGCTCGCCACCGGCAAAGTCAACGTGTGCATTCCACTCGACATCATCGGGCGAAAAAAGTTGCAGAACAGCCAGTGCGTCGTATTGAGCCGGAAAGTGCATATCATCACGAGTGTATGCACAATAGGTGCACCGTAGATTGCAAATGGTGTAATGTTGCAGATCGATATGCCCCAAACGGGAAAAGGATATGTCCCCGTAGCGTTTATGCTCAACCATGAGGCAGCGCTTGCAGTCCATGTCGCTGTGGCCATCGTTGAGCATCCGGATATACTCTTTCCTCTTCTCGACAATAAAATCTTTGATTATCTCACCTCGAGCGATTTTTTCCGCACTGCAGAACAACGGCGGCATTAAGGCGCCTCGAGTGCATGCACGGACGCCCTGTATGCTCAAATTCAAGCCGCTCTCCAATTTGCAGCAGGTCTTGACGATATCGTCCGGCCGGAAGGGTTCGTGGGGCATCGTTCAGTCCTCTTTGCTGTAATAGAAATTAGCCCTTTTCATCGCTGCCGGCAGGCTAAGTCTTGCATAATCCTGCGCAATGAACCAGCGGCCATTGACATCTCCATCCAGTAAAGCTCCCAATAGAGCACCGGGGATCACGCTCTCCACGGGATGGGGAGCGTTGGGGCCTCCCATGTCCGAACGGACGTAGCCGGGACAGACAAGAGAGATCATCACCCCGCTTCCGTCAAGGCTGGGCGCCATATCGTGGACAAATTTGCTAAGGGCTGCCTTGCTGCAGGCATACGCCATTTCGCCGGGTCTTTTCTGGATCGTGCTGGAGATATTGATCACCCGCCCGAACCCGCGTCGGACCATTGGGGGGATCAGGCGATTGCAGATAAGGATCGGCGCAATGGTGTTGACAGTGTAGTGAGTCAGGTAGTCCCGGGAGGATATGCGCCACGGATCGGGGTCGCAGGGCAGGGAGATGGCGGCATTGTTGAATACGATATCGACAGGGGGGAAGATATTCTCCAGCTTATCGAGCATTTCCTCAAGCTCCACCAAATTGCCGAGTTCGGCGGCAAGAGGCCGCGCCTGCACTCCCAAGGCGAAACAAGTGTCGACAAGTTCTTCGGTATGCGCAACCCTACGGCTATGCGCAATGATGTTGGAACCGAGTTTGGCCATTTCCAAAGCTATCTGGCGGCCGATACCGCGCGAGGAACCGGTGATCAGTGTCCATTTACCACTCACCGGATTGTCAAAATGTTCCTCGCCGCTCGCCAATTGCTCTGTTCCAAGACCCTTGATGCTGTGAACAACGTCATAGGCCTGATCAAAACAGGCGACGAAGATGTCTTTTAGCCCCATTTCGTAAAGCTGCCGGCAAATCTCCTCATATCTTCTTACCGTGATGACTACGGCTATGCTGTCGCCCCCTCGGACCAGTTCGGCGGGCGGAATGCATTTTTTTCCGAAGAACTCCTTGCCCCATTTCTCAGGAGCATTGTCGCACAGGAAGTCCGGTTCCCGGCCAAGAGAGAGAACCAGTTGACGATAACAATACTCGAACTGAACCCCAAGGCCGAACATGCACAGGCGCCGTGCGTCGTTCGGTCTTTTTCTCTCGTTTTTCTCGGATCGATTCGGCCTGTTTCCCATATTAAATCCGTTAAGAGGTGGCCAATGAGCATGCTTTGCCGTCCGGGTTTATGGCGGTGCTGCCATCCGGTGGGTCGTACGAAATGCTTCGTGCCGCCAGGTTGTCGGAACTCCCTAACTGTTCAATAATGCTTGACTTACTTGGCGCGTCCGCCGTCCAGTACTCCTGGAGTTGTTTCCACTTAGGATCTCCGGCGAGTTGGGGATTGATAGCCATCGCCAGATGAAAATATCTCAGCGCGGTGTGTTCATCCTTTGAAAGCAATGAGCGTACACTGTAGCGAACGGCCAGATGCGCCAACTTGTCGAGTGATTGGGGGAGGCGGCTGGCTGCTTTTGTCAGATTCCGGACGGATGCGATGTCGGCGAATTGATGGTTCAATACATACAAACCCATGATCGGCAACAGATTGGCGTCGGCCTGATTTGTATCGCTCTGCGAGTGAAGGCGGTGCAGCAGCAAAGGTTCTTTTATGAACGCGACGTCAAAATCAACGCTGATGTTAAAATCGAGAATGCGAGTTCCGTAATACCTGGAAACAAGGGTGCCTGACGCTGCTCTGCTATTGGCGATGCAATTGCGATACATGATTTGAGAGACGCTCGGATTTATTCCGGCCATCATGTAAACTGCCGCCTGTTCTTCCCCCGGAATAATACATGATTGGTTGTAGAAAGGCGGTTCCTCGGTTCGTCGCCCATGTTCATCGATGATGGCTCGGTTGACGATGGCGAATCCAGCATCGGGATGGGCTTCCAGTGCACTGACGCAACGCTCTACATACTCAGGCTCGAGAGCATCGTCAGAGCAAAAGTTAACAAAATATTCCCCCTGCATGTTTCTTCGACAATTGGCGAAATTAGCATCCGGCCCGAAATTCCGCCGATTGCGCGTTAGACTCATCTTCCCGGGATACTTTCGCGCAAATTCCAATGCGATACCCCAGGACTCATCGGTTGATGCGTTATCGGAGAAGCACAGCTCGATGTTTTCGTAGGTTTGAGCGAACACGCTTTCCAGGCTTTGCCTGAGGTAACGTCCATAATTGTAATTATAACAAAGTATGCTGACCAGAGGCCCGCCCAGGATGCCAGGCAACGGCACTGTCGATTGCAGCGGTACCAGCACCCCCGGGTCCTCTGTGCGAAACACCGGTTGGAATTTTGCGTACGGATCGGGAATCATGGTTTTGATGCATCTGTTAATATATTCGGGCAGGAAAGCCTGATCGTTCATGAGGTCAGTGCAATATCTGCCTTTCGCGATGCCTAGACAAATATGAAAATTAGTCGCTGGGCCAAGGACCCTCCTGTTGCGCTGGACGGTGATTCTCCTCGGATACTGACGCAGGTATTCCAGCACTGTATCCCAGGAACCATCGTTGGTAGCGTCATCAATCAGGACGATCTCAAAGTTTTTCAGAATATCCTGATGGAAGATGCTGCCCAGGCATTGTCTGAGATACTGCCCGTCGTAGTTGTAAACAAGAATGCTGACCAGCGGGTCGTTCGGGTCGTTTGTTATAGGGTCCGTGTTCATCTTCCCTCTACGGTTCCTTTCATGCCTCGTTTTTTGGGCTCAGAATGCACCTGGCCTCATCATTCAGTGTGTCCATCGAACTGAATTGCGGCACATAGCCGATCTGGGAGGCCCGATTGCATGTCGAATAGTAATTGCTTTTCGCGCCGGTCGCGCTGGCGTTCTCCGAAAAGCTCCGGCTTTCGTATTTCAGTCCATATTCCGAGGTGAAATAATCCAGGATCTCCTGCTTTGAAACCGGGCGGGAACTCTTGACGTCAATGGCCTGGTTCATTTTTTCTGCATGGATGCACTTGGCTATCATTGCAAACAGGTCTTCAGGGTGCAGGTAGTCTCGGACAATATTGGCGCTGTCCGTAATAAGCAATTTGTTTTCCAGGATGGCCTCCATCACATCCGTGATGAAATAGCCGTCGGAAAGGTTGATATATCTGCTGAAATAGGAAAAAATCCGCAGGTCGATAATCCTGAGGCTATTATGTGCCCGATGTTTCGCCTCGGCATTGATCCGCGCAATCCCGTAATAATGCTCCGGAAGGATATGGTTCACCTGGATCCTGTTTACGGAAAGCTCGTCCGCCGGATTCGAAAATCCAGTGCCATAAACGGCCCCGCTGCTAAAGCTGAAATAGAGCGCATCCGGGTTCCGGGTTTGCAGGTAGCGGATGGCCAGACCGTCAAATTCTTCCGTAACTGTAAAATATCTAGTAAAATCACAGTTATGCTTATTGCGGGTTTCCACTCCCACGCAGTTTATTATGATGTCGTAAGAAAGCGATGAAAAAGCCCGATAATCAGTGCAAATCGTATATTTGTCATTTCCCCGCCTGCCGATTGCGTCAAGAAAGAGTTGAACCTTGTCCGCCGATCGCGAAAAAAGATATACGTGGTCCTCGCCACGGTGGAGGAACCTGTCGATCAAGCCTTTGGCAATGTGGGATGTGGCGCCCATTATGACAATGTTCATTGATACACGCCTTTCAAATGTTCTGCCGCTTCATGCAGATCATCCTCTGGGAAAAGCCGATACCTGATGAAATTGCATTGTGAACAAACATCGTTCGCTGTATCCCTGCCATTGAGCATGGCGAGCCGAAAGCTGCGATAGGCCTCACCATTCCATATTTCCTGCATTGTCTGGTGATTGGAATCGCCCATGATCGCGGGATAGGAAATTTGGTAGCAGGGCACCACCTTGCCATCCGGATTTATCTGCATCGTAAAAAATGGTTGCGGACAAACTTGGATGGGCGCGACGGGCAGACCAAACTGGGTCGCACTTCCGCTGGAGTTTTTGAGAACTTTGTCGTATTCAACCCCAGGCATAATCGGCACGGCGTTTTCAACGGCGATGGAATCGCAGATATCTCCAAAAATCTCATAGAACTTTTGTTTCGTATCGACCTCATCCAAGGCAATATCAACTATCTTGATGTATACGTGAGTGTTGGTTTTTTGCTTGTAAAAATACGCGATATTTGCAACAAAGTTCTCGAAATCTATATCGACTTTGCTGATTTGACGGTATTTGTCTTTGGATAATCCCTGCATGGAAACCACCATGCGGGAAAGCCCCGCGGCAATCAGGGCGTCCGACATCTGCCTTGTCAAAAGGGAACCGTTGGTCAAGAGTTCAACTCGCAGGGCGACATTGCAGGCAACTGCATATTCAATCATTTTGGCTATGTCTTTGTGCAAAAGGGGTTCGCCCATTCCTACGAATCGCAGCACCTTGAGTTGGTCATCGAATAGCGCCATTTCGTCGATGCATTTTTTGTACAGATCGAACTTCATGACCGGCCAGTCGGAGACGAACCCACGCTTGTTTTTCGGGACCGCATGAAAGCAATATTCACATGTGAAATTACATGCGTAGATTGGAAAAATCTGCACCACAAAAGGGGTCTTCAGGGGGAGCACATCCGCCAGGCGGGTTCTCGCCCCACCTGGAGCGTGGCCGGAGACTATTTTTGCTTTCATGTGCGCGCCGTTCCTCCGATCTTCGAAGCTATAGCGACAAATTGAATGGAGTCTTCGTTTCATCTTCTTCCGTAAAGACTTCCGAACATGGAACCGGTAGCGGCTTGTCGTAGACACGACCGGCAATGTAATTGTCGATGAAGTTTCTGTCGTGAGCGATTGGACAGTTACTGAGGTGTTCGCCAAACCACTTGATACTTAAGCCCTTTTGAATGATTTCGCGCAGCGGCTGGTCAAAAATATTGCCCAAAGAAATAAAAATATACTGGCAGGGCATCACATCGCCATATTGCGTAACGCACACCATCCCCTTCACGGACGTGCATCCCAGGTCAAGTCCGTAGGCTGGGGTTAAGTGGCTGAATATTTTATGCCTGGTTTCCAGTTCCTTCACGTAGGCAAGGTCTTCATTGTTGACCAGCATGTCATATTTCCCCTGCCATGCGCCGACCGGCTTGGCGAAGGTTAGAAAAACACCCGTGTCCCTGTCATTGAAATACTTGATGAATTCTATGAATTCAGCCGAATACAGCCGCTGTTTGGTGACCACGGTACTCACAAAAACCGCCAAACCGGCTTTGCGTGAGGCTTCCACCGCCTGAAGCGCCCTGGCATGGGCACCTTTTCGCTGACGAAATTGGTCATGTTCTTCGGCATTGAGGTTATCGACACTGACTTGAATTCGGTCCACGCCGATGGCTTTCAGGTGCTTTGCCCGGTCATCATCCAGCAACCAGCCGTTGGTAACGCTGTTGATGTAGAACTTTTGCGGGTCTATCGCCTTGACAATTTCATCGTAGTCCGCATTGACAAAAGGCTCTCCACCGTTGATTTCAAACCGCGCAAGCCCCATCTCATCGGCTT
>OMOE01000157.1:61872-85779 GCA_900290365.1 Syntrophobacter sp. SbD1
TCAAACCGCGCAAGCCCCATCTCATCGGCTTGGCGAGCCAACTCTTTGACTGCTTCAGGCGTCATCTTGCGCCGGTTTCCATTTTTTTGCTCTTGCAGGCCTTTAATGGAACAATGAAGGCAAGTCATATTGCAGGCATAATTGTATTGAAGTTGAATGATCGCGATACTCTCGCCGTGTCTGACTTTTTCGTCAAAGCGCATAATTTTTTCATAGACGTATGGTTTCTCTTTCCGGAGAAGACTTCTTTTGTTTCCCTCATCTTTTGAATTAACAGTCAGCATGGTCTCAAACGCCTCCTTCCGGCGGGGAATCAATACTTTTGCCGTCTATGTATTTCCTGTAGATTTCATGAACCTGGAGCAGGTTTGCCGGACAGCCATCATGCCATGCGAGGTATCCTGCATCCTGCGGGGACAGCCCTGTGTTGCGCGGTGAGAATGCGCCAGGCAGAAAACATTTGTACAACAACGAGATAAAGTGACCGCGAATGTCACGTTCGTGATGAATACTTTGGTGAAGGGCAATCGGACTGGGCTCGAATCGGACGGATCTCCCGATTTCGGCTTCTGCCACTTTCTCCACTCTTGTTTCCAACGTTTCCTTGAATCGGACAATCCCACCCGGGATGTGCCAACCAATCCCGCTATATGGGTCGTTTCTCCATGACAACAGGGTTCGCCCATTCTCGTCTTTTATCAGCAGATCGACATTTACAAGTGGTGTCGTTCGGCTGACGTAGTAAAACACATCGTCGGGCAAGCCCAGAGATGGATCTGGAACGGCCGTGACAAGGGCCGCGATGGAAGCTGTGATATTCATTATTCTAGTGCATCCATTACTTGTTCCCGTTCTCCCTGTAGCTATTTGGAGCCTTTTGGTTCAGCATATTCGAGACAAATTCTTCCCGGTCCAAAAAGGGCCACATATCCTCAAGAGGCCTCGAAGAAATCGTCCCATCATCATTTCTGAAAGAAGAAAGTCTCGGGGCAGTCGTCTGGTTTGGTGAAATTGTTACTTCGCAAACCACAGGTCCTTGCATTTTGAGGATATCCGCGACTTTTTCTCTTATATTCTCATGGCTTGTAATAAATGCAGTTTTCAGGCCAAACGCTTCAGCCACCTTGATGATTTCGGGCAATGTCATACCGCTTTCTTTGTTGCTCCCCACGTAAAACCCATCGAAGTAGTTGTTCTGAGTGGCCTGGATGGAGCCATACCCCCGGTTGTTAAGGACGAAGAATTTAATGGGGAGATTCAAACGTTTGACAGTCTCCAGTTCCTGGATGTTCATCAGGAACCCGCCGTCTCCATCCACGCAGACCGTGCGTTTGCGGCCTGCGGCCAGGCAGGCCCCGATGCTTGCGGAAATTCCAAATCCCATCGAACCAAGCCCCTGGGTATTTAATATCCGCATGCCCGATTTTACGCGAAACGCCTGCATCGTGACTTCGCTGCACGTCCCCGAGCTGCCCGGAACGAGCAGGTCTTCCGGACTCATCTCATCGGACAATACGTCGATCAGCACATAGGTGCTTACGCCTTGAGATTCATCCCAGTATTCTGGAAGAACCACCTGGTATTTCCTTTTCCATTCCCTGCACCTGCGCCACCATGCATCCCGTTCAACGGGGGCAATGCCGCCGGCCTGGCGGAGGAATTCCAGCAGTACCGCTTTCGAGTCGGCGCATATTGGAAGATCTATAGCCATATCCAGTTTTTTGATTTCGGCTGGATCTATATCGACCACAACTTTGCGTGCTGTCCGGGCGAAATTGGGGTGATTGTAGCCGGTTTGCCCAAGGTCAAGGCGTGCGCCCAAAACAAGAATGAAGTCGCAATTCTGCTGCGCGAAGTTCGCCGCGCGCTGCCCGATAGAGCCTGGTCTGCCGATATACATAGGATGGTCTTCGGGAAGCAGGTCGGCCATTTTCCAAGTGGTCAGAATGGGAACGCGGACAATGTTGAAAAGCATGTTCAACTCGTCGAGTCCTCTTGCGAGCCTTACTCCGTTGCCAACCAGTATGAGCGGTCTTTCGGCCTTATTGATAAGCTCTATTGCTGAGCGGACCCGGTCTTTAAGGCTATGCGAATCAGAGTCACGCAGATCTTGCGAAACCGTGTAACCTTCAAGATTATTCTCGTCGATTTGAGCCGATTGAACGTCCAGAGGGATATCGATCCAGACCGGCCCAGGTCTGCCGGTTCGGGCAAGGTGCAGGGCCCTGTCCATGTGATACCGTATGGAAAGCGGGTCCGTTATGGTCACGGCATATTTTGTCAATGACTCCACGATCCGAATTATGTTGAGTTCCTGGAATCCCATCTGCCGCACGCCACGGTCGCCGGTCAGGTCTGCACGCTTCACCTGCCCTGAGATGAACATGCAGGGGGTGGACTCAAGCCATGCCCCCGCCAGGCCGGTAATGGCGTTTGTGCCCCCGGGCCCCGTTGTCACCATGGCGACACCGAGGTTATTGGTGTACTGGCCGTAGGCTTCCGCTGCAATCGAGCAGGCCTGTTCGTGAAGATTGCACACGTATTCGATTTCCGGACGCCTGCCCACAGAATCGACGAGGTGCATGCTGCCGCCGCCGGCCAGAAGGAACACGTGTTTGACTCCCGTTTGGACTATTCGCTCTACAACGTAATCGGATAATTTCATCATCTCGGCAGGCTCCATGTCCCTGGACATTTCGACAGTTCAGTCAGCGCATCGAGGGTTTCGTCTAAGTTCAGCGTAGAGCGATTCCAGGGGCGGGGGACCAGCACCGCCTTCATACCGAGTGAGAGCGCGCCGGCGATGTTGTCGGGATTGTCATCGACCAGGACATCTCCCTTACCCCACCAGCGCAGAAAGTCGGACTTGGCTGCATGGGATTGACCGGTTGGTTGCCCCGGCCGCGGAGAAGGGACCACATTGAAGGAATGGATCCATCGGCCAAAATTGCTCATGACCCAAGCCGCCGAAACATGGCAAGCGCAAAGGGGAGCGGCAGTGAGGGCCACATGATGGAAATTGTGTCCTTGCCCCGAGAACCACTCGAATATCTCGGGCACGGGAGGCATCTTTTGAGCCTTTTCTGAAAGCCGGCATGCGTCCAGTGACGTCAGGTATTGCGACTTGCTGATCTTGAGGATTTCATGCGGCGGATTGCTGGTAAGTTGATCGTAAGTAAGGGAGCAATCCGATCCCCTGGAAGATACCCATTCATCGAACCATATTTTCATGAGATCGTTGAGGACGTCGTCCACATCCCACACTATAGTTTTCATCGGCAAACGCCCTTCGGGACTAATCGAACCAGTACGTCAACAGGGTTTTCCTATTTCCGTTCTCCGCTATTGCCGGGTCGAGATAGAAGGAATCGTTGGCGTAGTGTGTTGAGGATATCTCTTCGATTATCGATCCATTCCCGCTGCCGAATCGATGATGCACTCCAGGCTCGACTGTAATGGTCTCTCCCGTTTTCAGCCTCTTGGATGACCCGTTCAACTCGATATCCACATCACCATGCAGGACATGGAACGTTTCCTCTTTCTGCAAGTGATACTGCGTGGGGTGCATCTGGCCAGGGAGGATAACAATCAGCTTCTTGCAGTACGTACGATTTACGATTGTCATCATGGTCAGTCCAAATTCGTGGAACCTGTCTATCCCATAATGATGTGAGATTTCCAGGTCCACCTGCGAAGGGATCGTCACTCCGCTATAGCGCAGCAGGTTTTTTACTTCCTGTACGATTTCGTAGACCTTCTCCTGAAAATTTCGAGTCTCGACATTGGAGGAAAGCAGGGGAGCGTTGGCTTCGATATCCTCAAGGGCATGCAGTTGCGCATATTTTGAAAGGTCGTTTGCAGTGATGTGCCCATCCATTGTGGGAATGGCGGCAAACAGGTCCTTATGAGGAATTATCTCCCCTTTTTTGAATGAGCGTCCGGCAAAAAGGCCCCGCTGAAGCGAGCGCAAACTGCTCAGTTCCTCACGGCTGAATTGCGCCCGCCCGGCGCTGTCTCCACACAGATCGAGGGCAGCCTGCGCGGACCGCAGCCATCCATTGACCTGATCGGGGTTGGCGGAATAGTCGTTTAAACGGATTTCGCCCTCGGGGACTCCGACGTGTTTTTCAAAAATGGTTGCTCCTTTGGCCACGGCAATTTTTATGCTTTCCATATTCTCAGGGTCTTCATGTGTTGAATATCCGATCCTGACCTCGGGATAGCGGGCCTTGAGCAAATCGATGCGGTTCAACTGCATTCCGGCCTCCGGAGTAGGGTACTGAGCCACGCAATGCATGATTGCAAAGTCTTTTTTCCGGTGCTCGAAAAAGCTTACCACCTTATCGATATCGTGCAGGGCAACGCCCGCCGTAGACGCAATTACCGGCTTAGCGGTCCCGGCGATCCTTTCCAGAAGTGGCCAATCGGTAAAAGAACAGCTCGCAACCTTGATAATATCGAAATCGTGTTCCTCGATCAGATCGACAGAGGCTTCATCGAAGGGGGTACAGACGGTTATGAAGCCGTGCGCCTTCATTTCATCAAGGAGCAGCTTGTACTGCCCGGGGGACAGGGCGGTTTCAGTGAAACGCTTTACATACTTGAAATCCGTTCTGGTTTTGTAGGCCGGGTGAATGAAGGTTTCCAACTGCCGGTACTGCAGCTTGAATCCGAATGCAAACGGAAACTGCTTTGAGACTTTGGCGAATTCCCTGATTACTTTCAGACCATGTTCGGGGAGTCCCATGTGGTTGTTGGCCATTTCAAACACGAAAAAGGGGTCTAAGGCTTTGAGCGTGAACATAAGTCGCCTCCGGGTATGTTCATATCATAGGTTGCCTTCGTTGCAGTTCTGGACCTGGAAAGCTCTTTGGGTATCCTGTGAAAAATATCGAGCACGTAATCGATCATCGGTCCGGTCAAGCCGGGATAGACGCCAATCCAGAACGTCTGGTCCATGACCGTATCCGAGACCTTTAGATCTCCGATAGCGCGGCCATGACCGTATCCGAGACCTTTAGATCTCCGATAGCGCGGCAGCGTACATCCCGGTAAGCCGGCTGACGGATTAGATTGCCTCCAAAGAGCAGTCGTGATGCAATTTTGTGCTCATCGAGAAAGCGCAAAAGACTGTTGCGGTTGAATGGGGCATTGTCCCTGAGCGACAATGGGAAGCCGAACCAGTTTGGAATACTGCCGGGTGTGGCTTCCGGCATTACGAAGAATTCCGACAGGTCCTTAAGACCCTGGTAAAGCAATTCGAAATTTCTGCGGCGAATCCCGGTAAACGACGGGAGTTTCTTCATCTGAGAACAGCCGACAGCTGCCTGCATATCGGTGGCTTTAAGATTGTAGCCGATGTGCGAGTAGGTATACTTGTGATCGTAACCAAAGGGCAGGTCTCCCAATTTCCAGTCAAAGCGCTTCATGCACGAGTTATCCTTACCCGGTTTACACCAGCAGGCGCGTCCCCAGTCGCGGAAGGACTCCAAAAGAGGCTGGAGCTCTCTTTTCTGGCCCGACACGCAACCCCCTTCACCCATCGTGATATGGTGAGCGGGGTAGAAACTGAAGGTGGCCAGGTCGCCGAATGTGCCGGTCATGCGGCCCTGGTAGATGGAGCCCAGAGCGTCGCAGCAGTCCTCGATGAGCCATAGCCCGTGCTCTTCGGTGAACTGCAATACCTGTTGAAGGTCAAAAGGATTCCCGAGAGTATGGGCCAGCATAACTGCTTTGGTTCGTTCTGAGTATGCCTGTTCCAACTGTGTGACATCCACGTTATAGGTTGGCAGGCTGATATCTACGAAAACCGGGACTAAACCGTTCTGAATGATTGGGTTTACAGTAGTGGGAAAGCCGGCCGCCACAGTGATCACTTCATCGCCGGGCTTCAGAGCGCGCGCCTTAAGCTGCGGGGAGCTAAGAGAGGAGATGGCCAGCAGATTGGCGGACGAACCGGAATTAACCAGAATAGAATACCTGGAGCCAAGAAAATGGGCCATTTCCCGCTCAAAATCAGCCGCATACCTTCCTGTGGTCAACCAAAAATCAAGAGATGCATCAACCAGCGACTGAATATCTTTTCCATCGAAGCACCTTCCGGCCACCGGCACGGGGGTTGTGCCCGGCACAAAATCGGCCGGCGGGAATGCTGCGCTGTAATAGTCCCCAACGAGATCAAGGATTTGGCTGCGCAAGTTTTCAGCCTTATTTCCCATTAAAATATTCCTCATACCACCGGATGGTTTGCTCCAACCCGTCCTCGAGTTCGAAAAGCGGCTTCCAACCGAGTCTATTGCGTGCTTTGGCCGCGCTCAAATACTGGTGGCGAATTTCGTTGTCGGCATTGTTTTTGACAACCGGCTTGAGGTTGGATTCATTCATCAGTTCAAGAATTTTGCAAACCAGGTCAAAGACGGTGATCTGGCTCTCGTTGGAAAAGTTGAACGCCTCTCCACGCAAATCGGGCGAATGGGCGAGCTTTTCAGCCAGGAGCATATAGGCTGCCGCGCCATCTTCGACATAAAGATAATCGCGCACAAAGGAACCGTCGGAACGCAGGACCGGATTTTCTCCCGAAAGAACCGACCGGATCGTGCCGGGGACGATTCGGTTCCAATTGAGGTCTCCGCCCCCGTAAAAGTTTCCGCATCGAGTGACGGCAACCGGCAAATCAAAGGAAACGGCATAGCTACGTGCGATAAGGTCCGCACAGGTTTTGCTCACATCGTAAGGATGGCGGCCCTGCAGGGCCATATCCTCGTGATAAGGCAACTGGTCGTGATCTCCGTAAGCTTTATCCGATGATGCCAGGATTATTTGTTTGACAAGGGGGCTGCGCCGGCAGGCTTCGAGAAGACTCCATGTGCCCTGAATGTTGCTTTCGAATGTGGAGACCGGGTTTCGATTGGCAACGGTCACAATGGTCTGCGCCCCCAGGTGAAACACGGTATCTATCTCATATTCTCCCAGCGTGCGTTCGATACATACCTGGTCCCTCACGTCCCCCCGAACAACGGTCACCTGTTCGAGGAGTCCCGAGCGCACTGACTCACTGCTGGGCACCCAATCGCGAACGAGACAGACGACATCGGCACCTGATTCGAAAAGCTTGTGCAGCAGCCAACTGCCCAAGAGACCGGTTGCGCCGGTTAGCAGTACCGGGCGATTTTTCCAGAAGGAATGATTCAAGCTGGAGCCCTCCATGGGACATTGCCCGCATTCCACATATTTTCCAGTAGTTGGACATCTCTAAGGGTGTCCATGCAATGCCAAAACTCATGGTGGCGGTAGGCCATCAACTGGTCCTCGCGTGTGAGCCGCTCCATTGGTGTTGATTCAAAGGATGTCTCGTCGCTGTCAATATAATTGACGATTTCGGGCTCAAGTACAAAGAACCCGCCATTTATCCATCCCTCGCCTGTCTGCGGTTTTTCGGCAAAGGCCGCAACCTTCTCGCCATTGCAGGATAGGTCCCCAAAGCGGGCAGGGGGGCGAACCGCGGTGACGGTGGCGATTTTGCCATGGTTTCGATGGAATTCGACCAGTTTGCCAATATCCACATTGCTGACTCCGTCTCCGTAAGTCAGCAGAAAAGGCTCTTTGCCAATATATTCGGCAATCCTTTTTACCCTTCCACCCGTTTGTGTTTTAGCTCCGGTATCCAGCAGATGAACCGTCCAGTCTTCACTATGCCCGTTGTGCACAAGCAGATCGCCCGTTGCGAGCTTGACTGTCAGGCTGCACGTTCTTTTCCGGTAATTGACGAAGTAGTCCTTGATCATTTCCCCTTTGTAGCCGAGGGCAACTACAAATTCATCGTAACCATAATCTGCAAAGGACCGCATGATGTGCCACAGCATCGGCCTGCCTCCGATTTCAACCATTGGCTTGGGCTTGACTACGGTTTCTTCTGAAAGACGAGTACCCAATCCGCCTGCCAAAATTCCAACTTTCATCTTTCAACCTCCTGTCAAAAGGCTGACTCTTAATCTGGATCACGCTTCTGCCGACTGCTGCTCATGCTGTTTCCCTGCGGGTTTCCCGGTTCTCCGGGGTGGTGATCACAGGTAACGGCCGTAGGTTATAGCAAAGGACGTGCCTCATAAGCTGCGGGCGTTCACCGGGAATTCCACCCCCGGCTCAGAAGCTCTGCCGGGGCAGGCTGCGAGACGCAGAGTGTCTTGTTGGGAGACACTAAAACCATGAAAAGGCTGGCCAATCACCCTTTTAAAAAACATTCTACAGGGCTTTAAGATTTTAAGCACGCCAGTGGCTTGAAATGGCCGTTTACGTTGAAGAGGACCTATAAAATGAGGAGAAACAAAAGCATGACTAGAATCAGGATCACTTGATGGATTCGGTATGAAGACTTAGT
Organism: Syntrophobacter sp. SbD1; assembly: GCA_900290365.1. Taxonomy (GTDB): domain Bacteria; phylum Desulfobacterota; class Syntrophobacteria; order Syntrophobacterales; family Syntrophobacteraceae; genus SbD1. Next base: position 70,250 of record OMOE01000157.1, read on the forward strand.
AAAACAATATTTATCCGCCAACATCTTCAACATCAAGAATGAAGAAATCCCTCCCGCCAGTGTAATTATGGGGAACAGGGCCTTGAGCGTCCCAAGGTTCGGCGTCAGCCAATCCGGCAATTCGAGAGTTCCGGAACTAAAAAGGTGTACCCCCCAGGGAAGAAGCTGGTGGCCGTTATAGACGAACTCATGCAGGTAAATGTTTAATAGGCCCGAAAGTGCCAGAAAAAGATAGGCATACCCCGCCACCACAAAATGCCTTTTCCATTCCCTCTTGAAGGGAAACCCTGATGCAAGGAGCACCAGAGCGGCAAAGACAATAGTGATTGACAGGTTTTCACCGAGAGCGGCTATCAGGCCGTGAGACCTGGCCGATTCGCGAAGAATGAATCTCCGGAAAATTCCCCAGTCCGGAAGTTTTACCGCCAGAACGGAAGCGATCACAAGGACGGCGAACAAAGCGTCACTCGGTTCCCATTTCTCTTTTCGGAGAAGGTCCTGCCAGGGAAAGCGGGCATTGAGGCGTGCCGAGCGATGCTGACAGATCTTCACGCAGGAAAGACAGAAGATACAGTCTTTGCCCAATGACGCTGTGGAGGGGTGTATTCCCATTGGACAGTTGCCGTGCCTGACACAATCATGGTTCTGGCACTGGCTAGAACAGACATTGTTGTTGCTGCCAAGTTCGATCAGCGAGATCGTTGCGTACTGTGCTATCATCCTCCCCAGCGGACAGAAGTGTTTGCACCAGGAACGCCTGCCGAAAAGGAAGGACGTGATCACTGCGCCCGAAAGGATCACGAGAAGCAAAATTCCCGTTCCGTGCGCCTTGTTGAACATATCGAAGATGTGTTCGGCCTGGATGATGATGATCAATCCGCCGACTGCGATCCAAAAGTCGTACCTGACCAACACGCCTGGTAACGGCAGAAATTTTTTCCGGAACCTGCCGGCATACTCCCCGATGAGCGGCAGCGGGCAATAGGCGCACCAACTCCGGCCGACAAAGAAAATGGAAATAATGAGGAGGGGCTCCCATATGGACCAAACGACCAGGTTTGCCAGATTATTTTCTCCCGGTCCGAAGATGGTGCAAACGATCACGAGAATGATAAAAGGAACGGTGATGAAAAGGAGCCCGGACGGGATCAGTGGTTTGTTCAGCAGTTCCCGCAAAAAAGGAATCCCGAGGAGATTAAATCTCCCAGTGGTAGAAAAAGACGGGAGCTTCAGGAAGACTTGACCCTCAGTGATGGCGTTTCCTTCGGTAATCACCACCGCTCGTTCAACCACTTGGCGCAGTTCGTCCACATTTAGCAGCCAGTCATGGTCTACGAGGAGATTCAGGGCTTCTTTAGAGAAGTGGGAAATTTGCTTGGTGAATTTTTTGTTATACACATCGAGAAAGTGTTGCGCGATGACCGGGATGTCCTTTTTCCTTTGCCTTAAAGGCTTGAGATAGAGGACCTCCTCGCTCACAAGTGCCAGCATCTCTGGATCAAGCTTCCCTTCTTCCTTTAGTTCCACAAGTGTTCGGGAAGCGGTCGTAATCAACCGGACCCTGCTCGATATCTGATGGCTTCCCCCCCTGGGCAGAAATGTTCCATCCCGGCAGTACTCGACGAGCAGCCGCTGCACTCGCGGCGCCAGGCAATCTACATTTTCCAGGACAATGGAGCCTCCGTCGGCAAGTTCCATGTATCCCCTTCTTATGCTCCTGGCATAGCTCCCGGCATCGGCGCCATGGCCGAACAAACCGGCTTCCTGGGCGATCTCCAGGTGCAGCTCATCTTTTTCTCTTCCCTTTCTCCTTTCTTCGTCACGCGTGATGGGGGGAGGATCGGCGCAATCGAGATGATATAGCGGCCGTGTCCCGGACGGACCATGCACATGGATGAGGCGTGCGGCGAGTTCCTTTCCAGTCCCCCTTTCACCAAGAATGAGAACGTTGCCTTCGGCGGCAGCAAGCCTTGCAATCGCGGCATTGGTATCGGTCGCCGCCTTGGAATTGCCAAGAAAATGATCGACGTCCGGAGCCAGCTGCGCGAAAAGACTGGCGATGATTTCTTCCCGCTCGATATGGGCGAACTGCTGACGCACCGAACTCCTTGTGCGCCGCTGCACCAGCAGGCGGAGAAGGCTTTCATTTAGATTCGGGAAGGTCGCTATCAGTTCCAGGAAGGCTTCCTGGCTAAGTTCGGCGAGAACAACATCGGTAGCGGCCTTCACATTGGCGGAGCGCGGTTCTCCGGTCAACAAGGCCATCTCGCCGAAAACCTCACCTTTTCCCAGGGTCGTGAGGGTATACTCGATCCCGTCGTCGTTTATGAGAGTTACGGCTACCGACCCGCTAAGGATCATGAACATGGAGTATCCGGGATCACCCCGGTAGAGAATGCAGGTCCCTGCGTTAAAGCTTTTTTCACTCAGACTGGGAATAATGCCGGCAAGAACTTCAGGGGGGAAATCCTTGAAAATTCCTATGCACAAAAGGTCTTCAACGGCTATCACATGAGCACCTTGCAAAAAACAAAAAACCTGTAAGCGATTTCACGAACTTTGAAGCAATCTCAGGTCATACCTGCCAAAATATATTTACGTTTAGCGTTTAGTCTCCTTTAACCAGCCTAACCGGAGGCTGCCCGCGAATTGCCGCAAAATAACGTTCATAGGTGGATTTAGTATCAAGGGCTTCGAATAGTGCTTTAGATTCTTCCAGGTGAGTGTTGGAATCTTCCAGTGCTTTTGCAAGGTCTTGCTGAGGAGTTAGGGAAATTCTTCCATGACCCGGATAAAATTCATCAACTCTTAGTGTGCTAAGACGCTGCAAAGAACTTATATAATCGCTTATATTTCCCGATCCGAGAATACCGGAAAGCACGCCCCCGGCCATAACGGTATCTCCTGTAAAAAGCAGTCTGTGATTGGGCTCATAGAGGCAGATACAGCCAGAGCAATGCCCTGGTGCATGGATAACTATGAGTCTATAATTTCCAAGGTCAATGACAGAGTTATCTTGGAGCCAAATATCGACTCTAACCCGCTTTGCCTTACAATCCAGATACTTGCCCATCGTAACGAATTCATCCTGCAGATCGATTTTGTTTGCCGCAAGGCAGTGGGCCGCAATGACTGCCGTTTGGAAAAAATAGGAACCGGCACCAATATGATCGAAATGTTCGTGAGTTAGAATAATCAAATGAATGTCTGATGGTTTTAGGCCAATTTCTTCAAGACTATCTGTCAAATTGGGATAATTGGAATCGGTCCCGGTATCAATCAACACATTTTTATTGAGTCCCCTGACCAGGTACACATGGCTGCCCGGTCGCTCTGAGCGGATTTGAAATATATTGGGCCTTAGTTCCAAAATTCTAGATTTCTTGGGGGGCTCGTTCATTTTTTAGTTCCTATTAAAGAGGGAGGCTTATCCGTTGTAAATAAAGCTTCGCTGAGCGAGCGGATTTTTTGACAGAGAAAATGCATAATCACTAATGCAAACGTCGGCTGGTGGCTGACAAGAAAGAGAAACTTATCCTTATCCAGAGCTACAAGCCTGGTGTTGTCCTCCAGGGCATGAGCACCGGCGCTCCGGGCAGCATTGTCGACAAGGGCCATCTCGCCAAAAAATTGCCCTTCGTTTAAAATACCAATTTCAATTTCTTCTCCCGCAGAGGTACGGAAAAGCCTCACCCTGCCGGAACGGATGACATACATTTCTGCACCGAAGCTGCCTTCCTCGAAAATGACGTCGAACTTATTGTATTGCCTCATCAAGTTCTTAAACCGAGATGAGTTAAAATCCATAAACGATCTCCTCCGGTGATCGGATACTCACCGCCGTCGGGTTAAAAATGAGTAAACAGGCCTGAGTTCTGCTTTTTGCGCTATAGTGTGTTTGAACGCAACCCGCACAAATATTTAGATCGGCTCTTTTCCATGATTAGTCGAAATAAACGGTTATTTCCCATGTTTCAGCGTCCCTGACGCTCTCCACGTTGTCGCCCGCTTTCTGGGCAAGGGAAATCATCTTTGAATTGGAATTTAAAACTACGGACAAAAAGCCTCGAACTCCTTTGCAAACGGCATGTTCCTTCATTCGGTTCTGCAAGGCTTTACCCAGACCGCAACCCTGCCACTCCGGATCGACCATGTATCCAACCTCGGCTATGTTTGTGGAAGGATCCAGAAAATAGCAGCCACTGCCTATTATTTTTTCATTCTCCCTGTCGCCTTCAACGGCGATGAAAGCCGCTTCGTGCTCAAAATTGACATTGCAGAGCTGCTGGGCCTGGTTGAACGTTAAAGTTTTGAGGCGCTGGAAAAATCGAGTGTAAACGTCTTCTTCGGAAAGGGCGTGAAACAATTTGAGAAACGCGTCGGCATCGCTGGCCTTGGCAGGGCGGAGCCTAACACTTTTCCCGTTTTTGAGGAGCACCATGCGCTCCTCTTCTATGGCATATGCCTTCTGAGATTTCATTGCCTGGGAAGCGGGAAGGTAATGGAGGCGTTTGGCCTCTTCCAGAAGCCATGGGCGGAATTCCGGACTTGCTATTTCAATCAAAGACAAGGCCCGCTCACGAATGGATTTGCCGAAAAGATAAGCCATACCGTATTCGGTTACCACATAATGGATATCGGCCCTCGAAATACCGACCCCCTCGCCGAGTAGCAGTTGTGGGCGAATCAGCGACTGTTTGCCGTCTTCCGATGTTGAGCGCAGGCATACAATAGGTTTGCCCCCCGGCGACTTGGCTGCACCCCGCAAAAAGTCGGGCTGAGTGGACACACCGCCGTAGAAATTGCCTTCTAACTGGTCCGTGCATATCTGTCCGGTCAGATCGACGGCAAAGGCCTGCGTCACCGATACCATACGATAGTTCCTGGCAATAATTGATGGATCGCAGATATACTCGATCGGCCTGAACTCGAACATTTGATTGAGATGAACATAATCGTAGAGCCGTTTTGTTCCGAGACAATAGCTCGTTACAACTTTTTCGCGATGCAGGGTCTTTTTGCGTCCTGTGATAATTCCTCGCTCGATCAGGTCCAACAAACCTTCGGTGATTACGTCTGAGTGAATCCCCAGGTCTTTGCGGTCGAACAGATAAGGCAAAGCTGCATTTGGAACGCGCCCCAAACCGATCTGCAATGTCGATCCATCGTCAATAATACCTGCTATATATGCGGCAACCTGCCGCGCTACATCATCGGCCGGGGGATGAACATATTCATACACGGGTGTATCATTGATTACTAGATGATCGATATGATCGAGGTGGATGACCGAATCGCCGAAAGTAAACGGCATATTGGGATTGACCTCAGCAATGACCTTTTTTGAAACCCGTGTGGCATTCAGGCCGATATCGACCGAGACCCCCAGACTTACATAACCGTTGCGGTCCGGGGCAGAGACCTGGATGAGCGATACGTCGATGGGGAAGCGGCCGTTTTTCATAAGAATCGGCAACTGCGCCAAAGACATCGGTATGTATTCGGCAGTCCCTCCTCTAATCGCTTCCTGTTGGTCCCTGCCGACAAAGAAACACTTATGCCTGCATTTACTTACGGGCAGTCCATTTTCGTGTGGAACTGCGCCGTCAGTGATAAAGGAAAGAACGGTAATATCATCCGATACATTTACAACTGATTCCAAAGCATGGATCAAGGCTCGCGGCGTGGCGCATGCCGTTCCGACAAATACATGGCTTCCAGGTGCAATTTTGGAAACCGCCCTGTTCGCGGAACATACCTTGTTGGAATGACTGCCAAAATCCAATGGCATGGCAACTCCTCTGCGATTTGGCTAAAAGCTGTAGTGGCAAAATCCTGCCGATACTCTGCCCTTAGAATTCAAACTCCTGTCCTTTTTGGACGAACCCTTTGAATCCATCTGCCCCAGGGTCCAGATGGGGCGAGGGCTGATAGTGATAAAGCCACATTTTTCCTTTTAACTGTGGGGACAATGTGCAAAGTTGATGGTAATGAGCGTGAATGGAAGAGGGAGGTTCGCATGTTTCGCAATCATGTAAGATCAGATCCACCTGTTCTGAAATCGAGTCGAGCAGATTGGCCTGAAACTGAGCATCCGTAGAAATGAAGGCCCTTTGTGTTCCATTTTTAATCATTAGGCCGTAGCTGCACAAGTTGTATCGTCCGGTGCCGATGTGAGGCATTTTGACAAGGTTGAAATCAATTCCCTCCCAGCGGAAAGTCCCCTGATCATGGACTGGTTGGAGGGTAAAGTAATCGTCCAGATGCATTTCTTTGCCGTGGATGTGGGTAAGCCCGCCCTGCAAGGAATGGTTCCAGAGATCGCTCAGCACGTTTTCCTGTGCAAAGATCCTGGGCTTGGGGCTCTCCGCATCGAAGAAGCTAACCAATGCCGCCGCTTCCAGACCGCCGATATGATCCGCATGAAGATGTGAAATATAGATGGCATCAATCTCCCTGCCAAAATACCGGAATTGGATTCCAGCCTCTTGAAGTGAATGGCGTATATCGCTGCCACAGTCTATCAGAATCCTTTTGCCGCTCTCTGCAGTTATTAACATGTTAGAGTGGTAGTACTCTGCAGTGCTAAATGCCGACCCTACACCAAGAAATTTAATCTTCAAAAGGTGAACACCGTTTAACCAAGTCTGAAGTCACACCGACAGAGAGAGTACCAATTCTTTTGCTTGCCGGGATGATACGGCCGGCAGATTCTTCACCCCATACCTCTCCAGGGTCACGTCCTTCCCACGGCTTTAGCCACAGGGAAAGAAGACGTGTAAGTATCCACTTCCATCGGTTGTTTCAGGCTTGTCATCAAGGTTATGAAATGCTGAGCCGGTGTTTACCATTCCAGTTTTCGATGGCCAACGCATCAAGATTATGGTGACTGCGCACCGGCTCAACGGCAAGAGCCTACCTCTCCCGTTTTTCTTTCACTGTTTCATGTCATATTCCACTACATCCGGCAGTCCCACCTGCCGCAGCAAGGCCATGCGCTGCTTTCGGACAACGGCGTCACCGGGCGCGGCAGCGGCCAGATCTGAAACGGCCGATATGGCGTCATACCAGAGCCCTGCTTCCGCATATACAAAGGGCGCATTTTTCTTGCCCGCTTGATCCAGTTTTGCGCGGACCCCTCCCGAAAGATCCACACGTTCAATCACACCGCCGGCAACGACGTCCTTTGAGCGCCGATCTGGATCGGGAACAAGCGTCACGAACCACCCGTACTGAACACCGGTTTTGAGCCGAAGGCCGTAGTCCGCCAACCTGATGCATTGCAGACCCATTTGAACCGCTGGCTTAATGCGTACTTCCAAGAGAGGTTGAACCGCCTGAGCCTCGATAATCGTAAATTCGATAGGGCAATTGGCCGGCCCCGATAACAACCAATACAAGGAAGGCTGCTCTTGGGCGGTCAACCCAACATGGTCGGGCGCTAACACCGATAAACCAGGCAATCCGTCCCCGTTGCCGCGTGTGCCGCCCGCCACACGTCGTCCAGGCGCACCGCGCAGGGGTGGGTTGTAGACCGGGACCTCAGCCACTCCTTGCGTCCCTTCCTTTTTATCGGAGAGCGTGTCCGACACAGGCTTGTCAGCCGGTCTCTGAGCGCTGCCGGGCTGTGCCGTGGCGCCCGAATCCTGTGCGCAAATCCCGGACAAGGGCATAAGCATGCCGAGGCCCATGATAACAATCGAAGCTACTACAATCTTGAAGTGTCTCATGTTCTCTCCTCCTCGATGTCATCACCGGAGTGCTCGGGCTTCCGGCCGAGCACCCGATAAATGACGATTTCCTGGTCCAGTCCTCTTAGTTTCTCCTTGCCGATCTTTTGGGTCTCGAACCGATCCCCCAGGTAGCGCAGGGTTGGCTCGCCAATGAGAATGCGACAGGGGTTTTCCAAACAATCGGTGATGAATGACTCCTTGTCGTAACTCTCCAACCGCGATGCGGCATTGACCGCATTGCCTACCGTGGTGTATTTGAGGCGTTGCGTGCTCCCCAGAGCGCCGGCCACGACCGCTCCGGTAAGTACCCCAACGCGCAGCCCCACGGTCGGCAAGTTTTCCTTCCGCCACCGGCTGTTGATCCCGCACATCTCTTTTCCCATGGCAAGAGCGCAATCCACAGCGTTTATCGCGTCCTGCCTGATTTCCTCTTCGCTGGTACGGGCGGAGGGGACGCCAAAGCTTGCCTTGATGCCGTCACCAGCGTAGTCGTCCACCACACCGCCATAATTCGAGATCAAACTCGCCATCGTTTCCAGATACATATTCAACCAATCGATCAGCGCAAGGGGATCCATACTTTCACCGACCGGCGTGAAACCTTTCAAGTCCGAAAACAGAGTCGTAACAACCTGCTTTTGAGCGCGAGGCCGTCCTCCGTCCAAGAACTTGTCGCGCTGCAGCCAGATGCTTTCGGCAACCTCTTTGGAGACGTGCCTGGAAAAAATCTGCATAAGGAACGCCCGCTGCCGGTTTTCATGGTTTGATATGTAGGCGGTGACCATGCCCGCAGAGCCCAGCAGGCTCATGGCGGGAGGGACCAAAGGGACCCACCATCCACGCATAAAAGCACAGTAAACGATCAGGCCGAGGGCGAGAAGGCTGGAGGAAACAAGAATCGAAAACCGAACAGGAGGTCGAACCATCAGGCCTATGCCGCCACCCACGAAGCTCCACAGGATGACCCAGAACATTTCCTGCGGCTTGCTTGTAGTTTGTACCGGATGACTCTCGTCAAGGCCGAATCTGATCAACTGGCTTGTGATGTGAGCATGCATAATTATCCCGTAGACCTGCTCGTCGTCTTGGAGACTTCTACTGTACGGTGTGTAGAAGAAGTCTTTCACGTCCTGGGCGATCACCCCCATGATTACTATCTTGCCGTTTATCGCCTTTGGATCAACATCTCCGGCAAGTAAGCTCGTCAGAGAAAAGACTTGGAAAGAACCTGGAGTATCTTTGAAATCCAGAAGAAACTGGTATCCCCGGGCGTCCGCCCCTACATAGCTTCCGTCATTTGGCTCGAAGGGACGTATCGTGGTTTGTCCAAGCCGTATGTACTCGGGGTTGGCGGTATCGGATCGAGGTGCAATCCCTTCCTCCTTCAGATAAAGCAGCGCCAGCCGCAAGGCGAAAGAGGAAGCGACGGTTTCTCCGTCATCCAGAAAGAGCAGACCTCTACGCACGACTCCATCAGGGTCAACCGCTATGTCATTGAAAGCGATCTGCTCCGTATCTTTAAGCACTGGAGGCGGAGCGATCCCCCCGGAACCAAATTTCATCACCGCGACGATTCGCGGATTTGAGGTCAAAACAGATTCGAGCTCTTCATGACCGGGCGGTACGGAGATATCCCGGTAAATATCGATACCGATCGCCCGAGCTTTATACCGGGTGAGGATCTTCAGCGCCTGGGCCATGGTTTGATCGGGCAGCGGCCACTGGCCCAAGTTCCGAATATCATCTTCGGTAATTCCTATTAAAACAATGCGCGGATTTGCGGCGGTGACCTTGGGCATCTGCCTGACGCACAAGTCGTAGGCTGCAAACTCGATGGTTTCAAGACTGCCGGTCCTGCGCAAGACCAGGACAACCAGGCCGACGAGGCCGCTAATGAAAAGAGCGGCGAAAAGCGAAGACCTTATTAGCTTGTTCACAGAGCCCATGGACAAAAGCATCTCCAATCGACGGCTGACCGTTCAGCGTCATAGCCAGTTGTTGATGAGGATAAAAGGAGACCAGTACGCCGGGTGCTGATATCTCCAGTCATTCAACAACTTAAGCTGTGCCTGCCGGAGGGCGGCTCCCCTGGTGACCGAAGGGTTTTGAAGTTGACGGTAAAATTCGGTCACCAGCATCGAAGACGATTCATCATTTATATGCCATAAAGTGCCCAGGGCGCTCCTTGCACCGGCCTTGACCGCAATTCCGGCAAGACCCAAAGCCGCCCGGTCATCCCCGGCAGCGGTTTCGCATGCGCTCAGGGCCAGCAGATCGAGCGGGTCTTTCCGAAACCGCAAGAGGCCCACATATTGGTTGAGGCCGTCCATCGTCAATTTGTTGTCGAAAGTCAGGAGAAAGGTCTTCGCGACGTCATTGTCGAATTGTCCGTGCGAGGCGATGTGCACAATGGTGAACTGCTCGTCTCGTAACGATTTTTCCACACCCGACAAGATAAAATCCTTATCGAGCAACAGCTTGCCCTTGTATAGTTCTTGAATGGTTTCAAGTTCGCCGGACACATAGGGCAAGGATGGGAATCCCTGCACCGGTTGGGTCAGACCGAGCATCAGGATGTTCAAGTTCTTCCGTTCGATGGGACGAGGGTCTGTGAGGTTGAGGCCGGGTGTAATCGCTATGGCGTATTTGCTTATGAGAAACTGTTTCCCATCATGAAGCGCGGCCATGGGGATGGACCGAAGAGGGCCGTCGGGCACAAACACCAGTGTGTCGGCCGAAGCGAGCTCCAAATCCTGTTCGAATGGTCTAATCAGCCAGTTGTAAAGCTTCTGAGCGTGGGGCAGGAATTCCCGTGTGGTAATCTTTTCAAGGTTTCTGCGAAAGCTGTTGACCTCCTGTTTCATGGCCTCCGCCCCGACCGGCGTCGAGTATCTCTTAATGCCTGATGGCAGGCTCACCAGTAATTCAGTACGATCCTGAAGTAGTACCGGGTAGATTACAACTGCGCTCCTGGAGACAACATCGAGTTTCGTGACAACCGATCTGGCAGCATCCACACAGTCATCCCGAAAATAGTCCCTCAATTCGGTAGCCTTGAGCGACTCCAGGACCTCGCGCGCCTCCAGAAGATAAGGCTCGTTTTCTTCACGGCCCCCGGCCGAGGCCGCACGCAGAAGGAGCAGGTCCACAAACTCACGAAAGAGAGGCTCCGCGGGCTCGTGGAATGATGTGCCCGCTCTTCCATAGCAGTTGGACATTTCCTGGCGAATCGATGCGAGCGTGAGACTTGCGCGCCGGTATGCGGAGATCGCCTCATCGATCTGCCCATCCGCTTTTAGGATGCGCCCCCTCTGCCATTCCCAACGGTATAGAGACTCAGGCGCGCTCACACGCTGTGCCGCGCCGGCCGCCCTTTGCGTCAACTGCAGGGCCTCCTGACGCCGGCCTTCATCTTCGTAAAGCTTTCCGAGATATCCCAGGGAATAGGATATCGCACGAGGGTCATCGGTTTTTTCCGAAACAGCGGCTGCCGCCATGAAGGTCTTTTCGGCAAGAGACAGCAGATGACCGCCGGCGCCGGGAAGATGCGGATGCAGATTCTGATAGCCCAGAGCGATATTGATCAATGCATAGGCCTTATCATGTGAATTCGCCAGATCGTTGATCTCCACGAAGGCTTTATCCAGAATATCCCGGACCTCCCCGTAACGCTCTTCATGCACTAATGCTGTCGCCTCATTGGTGAGTGCTATCCCCGCCAAACCATGGTCCCCGGTCTCTCTTGCCAGCAATGCGCTTTGCGAATAAGCGCCGGCTGCCTCTTCATAACGCTTCTCCGACGAAAGGAGGTTCCCAAGATTATTCATGATGGCCGCCGAGACACCGGAATTCCCAAGCTGTTCCGCCATAGTGAGACCTTCGTTCAAATACCGGTAGGCCTGCTCTGCAGGTCCCAGGGCGATGTAAACATTGCCGATACTGCCCAAAATAAAGGCGGTGCGAGCCGGGGCTCCTATTTTTTTTGAGAGGGCCAGGGCCCGATCCAGGTTTATCAATGCCTTATGGTATTCTCCGATACCATGGTACGCTTGAGCTAGCTTGATAAGAGCCTCGCACTGCTCTTGCGCCGCTCCATCTTTTTCATACAGACGCGCAGCCTCCGTCAGATTTGAAACCGCTGCTTCGAACGAACCATTTTTGAACAACGCATTTCCTTGTTCCATGTGCGCTTTGGCTGACAGAACGCTCGATGGGGGAGTTGTCTCGCCCGGTGTGAGGTTTGATGTGGCTTTATTGAGTGAGCAGCCGGCGAGAACCATCATAAGACCGCCGATGCAGCACTGATAGACAAAAAGGGACAGCAACGATTGGTGATTGAACGTGCGCCGGAAATACGGGAATTTCGCTCCAAGCATGTTAACACCTCTGCGTCCTGCTAAAATGCGGTTACGGTAAACTGCAGGTGGACCCCATTAGCCTGAAGGCTGTTCCCCGATGTCGCGATATTGTCCAGGGCGTAACCCCAGTAGATCTCAAATTCCGGCTTCATCGGAAAAGGTTTCTTCAGCGCGGTGAGCGCCCATCTCAGCCCAATGCCCACGCTGGCCAGAACATCGCCGGGGGGCGTGGGTTCCTTCGTGTTCCACGCCTGCCCAAAATCTACAAACGGCGCCAGTTGCAGATAATCGGCCCAACTCTTGTCGCGAACGAGAGGGAATCGGACCTCCATGGAGCTTATGACCGCATTGTCCCTCACGAACGTGTTCTCAGGGTATCCGCGTACGCTGTATCGCCCGCCCACCGGGATTTGCTCCAGCGGCAGCAGGGGATCGTCGCTCAACTGCATGTCGGTTCTGACGACCGCCTGGATGCCCGATTCTCCGAGAATTCTCGCCCATTGAAATTGGCCGAGCCACGAGAAAAACCGGCTGTCCGGCAGTGATCCCGGATTGATGGTGGCGCCCAGGGCGTCAATCCCAAAGGAAAAACGGGAACGTGCGGCAAGCACCTCGGTTTGCGTTCGGTACAGCCATTCCTGGGAAAATCGGAGCGCCGTCACTGTCGATATGCCGCCGGTTGCGCCGGGTGAGAATGAAAACGGCTCACCCAACAGAGACGTTTCGTCATGAAGACGCTCCCCGCTCAAGGCGATGGCGAATTCCTGGCTGAGGCTTCTGTAGAGCGGCTGTCTCAACGTGATCCCGTACATGTTCGAATCGCTGAGGACATTCAGGCTATTGAAAGGCGCCTGGACAACACCGTAATCATTTTGCTGATAGTGCAGGATCAGGGTAGTGTCGCGGGCGGTGATCGGGAAGGAATACCATGTATCGATTTCCGGATTTACTCCCTCCGATCCCGCGTAGGTGAAGCTCAAGATGTCCCCATGGCCGGTAAGGCTCTTGTCGGCCAGGGTGACAACCCCCCTGTTCTCCCCCACCGTCGATGACTGATAGTTGTTGTACCCCGTGGTTACGGCAAAGGGCAGCCGCTCTTCGACCTGCATGTTCAGCTCACTCTCGCCGGGATTCAAACCGGGCTTGAGTTCCGCGTGAACCTGCTGCACCAGGTCGCCCTGTTGAAAGAGCTGCAACCGCTGTTGCAGGGTATAGATGTTTACAGGCGGTCCGTCGTCAAGCGCGATCCGGCTCAGATAGTAGCGGGAGCAAAGCCACTTGTTTCCCTGCACCTCTATGTCCGTCAGTTTACCCTCGACTATCTTGATGTTGACCACACCGCCGACTATGGTCTGATCCGGGATGACGGCCCCCGAATTGATGTAGCCCTTATTGATATAAAGAATGGTCAGCGCGCGCCGGAGTGCTTCGAGGTCTTCGGAAGTAAGCTCCAGGTTCAGGTACGGGGCCGTTACTTTGGCAATTTCTTCGGAAGAAAAGACGGTGCTTCCGCTCACTTTTATCTCGCGAGCTAAGAAGCGAGGCCCCGGGGCCGGTCTTTCGCCGCTTTCCGGAGCGGCGAAAGGAGGCGTCGGCTGCTCGATCACGGGAGGGGCTGGCTGCGGCGCTTCAGGAAAAGGCTGCGGCAACTCCTCGATTCGCCCGCCGGGGGCCAAGTGCAAAGACTCCTGCGCCTTCAATGAAGAGCATGTGAAGACAACAGGCAATTGCACTGCGAAAAGCACCAAAACATACCGTATCAGGAGGCCCCCCCTCCATATACAACCCAGTCTCATTTCCCCCTCATTTCCCCCCCCCCGAAAAATGAAGACCCGGACATTTATTTACTCAATCCGAGCTTTCGGTCTCTTCCTTTTAATTCATGGGACTCGGCAAAAAGCCACCCGGTTCATTTGGCACTCCATCGCGCCCTTTTAAGACGAGACTGCTGGATTTTCCGCCCCGGGCTCTCACCTCGCAAGGCTCCCGCAGAAGCTCAGTGGCGCTCACAAACTCTTTGGGCAAAGGTTGGACGACCGCGCTGATATCGCTGATGGGCGCACTGATATCTACGGTGCCGTCGATCCCCAAAGCTGAGGAAGCAGACACAACGCTGACCGGATCGGCCAGGTACGTGTCGGCAGCGATACGGATATTGCCTCCCTTGCCTTGAAAGGCGTTGGCGACGATACTGCTGCCCTGGAGGATGACGAAATCCGGATCGACGGTGATATTGCCGCCGACCGTCTGCGGCCCTCCGTTTACACTTGTGGTGATTTTGCTGTCTATCAGCCTGGCCATGTAACCGGCGGTAAGCACGATATCCCCCCCGTCGGATTCGACGGCCTGGGTGCTAACCGTGCTGTTTCTGGCGGTGAAAGTATTCCCGACCTTGAAGTCGATATTTCCAGCATTGCCGGTGCCGTAACTGGCTGCACTGATGCTGCTGCCATTGGTGAGATTGATATTTTGCGCTGCGATGCTGATGGCGCCGCCCAAGCCGCTCCCCTGGGTCTCGGCGTTGATCCCGCCGCCGCTGTCCACGGAAAGGTCGCCTGTAAGCGACAAATTTATCGTTCCGCCCCGTCCCGCATTGGTCGTAGTGGAAAGGCCCGTAAATTCAGGGATTGGAAATGGGGCTTGAGAATTCCCGAAACCGGCAATACCAAGAGTATTTGCCGTGATGTTGATGTTGCCCGAATCGCCAGTACCCCGGAAAGAGTCCGCATAAATCTGGCCGCCGCTACTGATATTTATTCCCCCTGCGCTTATGTTGATATCACCGGCCGTGCCGGAGGCGCCGTCAAAGAGGTTGGTGCGTACGGCGCCCCCGTTTGTGATTTGCAGATTGTCCGTCGTGACATTGATATTTCCGCCGACGCCCGTCGGGGTGGACAGGGAACCGTCCAGGTGAGTAATAACGGCCAATCTTGCGTCGATACCGGATAATGAATACCCCAGGATGGGGTCGAGGACGTATCCCGAAATGAGAATGTTCTTTGCCTGGATATCGGCGTCCGCTCCTCGGCCTCCCCCAAGAAGCACGGTACTGATCTGCCCTCCATCCAGAATCTTCAGGTTGTCGGCCTGTAGCTTTATCAATCCGCCGTTTGAAAAATTATCCGTTTGCGCGGCTACACCGCTGACAGTTTGAAGATTGGTCACCGCAGCCTCGTTGGCGGCGGAGATTAGGACATCGTGGGCCGCTATGTCGATAACGCCTCCCCTCCCATACCCGAAACCATTGGAGTAGATATTTCCCTTGTCGAGCAAGTTTATCGAGTTGGCGCGAACGGTAATATTGCCGGCGTCCCCTCCGTAGTTGGCGCCTGTCCACAACTGGTCGGCAGTGGCGGCGGTCCCGATCCCAAAGCCGTTCTGAACCGTAAGCTCACCCGCCGTAATGTAGATGTCGCCGCTTCGGCCTGTCGCATAGGCA
>OMOE01000156.1 GCA_900290365.1 Syntrophobacter sp. SbD1
CCCCTCACCCCTCACCCCTCACCCCTCACCCCTCACCCCTCACCCCTCCCCCCTCACCAAACCTGACGATAACATTGACTGGCGCGGCAGTCCCTGATAGGTTGCTTTGGTCAGGTCAGGATACGCTGGCAGATTGGGCGGCGATTTCACCACCGGGGTTTATGCCAATGAGGGACAGGAAGTGAAATCTTATACCGGTAGAGGGGACTTGGGCAGGACGGATCTTTATAGCGGTGAACGGGTCCCCAAAAATCATCCCAGGGTGGAAGCTTACGGAGACGTGGATGAGCTAAACTCGGTTTTGGGTGTTTTGCTGTCAGCTTTGCCGGAAAGCAAAGGGGATCTCAGGGCTCAAATCCTGCACATCCAGTCGCTTCTGTTTACAGCTGGAGGATGGCTGGCCACCACAGCCGATTCGCCGAAATTCGAAACCGTGGTTAATATCGCCGAATCCGAGACCAGGGTGTTGGAGAGATTTATCGACGGTATGGACCGTGAGTTGCCGCGTCTCAAAGAGTTCCTCATTCCCGGCGGGCACATTTCAGCGGCTTTTGCCCATGTTGCGCGAACCGTGTGCCGCAGGGCGGAAAGACATGTTGTGCTCCTGAGCGCCGAATCGGGCGAAGGGAGAGCGCATATCGAACTGATGGCATTGATTACGTTTCTAAACCGTCTTTCTGCATACCTGTTTACTCTTGCCCGGTATTTGAACCGGCTGCACGGCATAGGCGATGCCGCCTGGAAAAACTCCGATTCCGATTCTACATAGAGACTGGGTCACAAAGCCTCTGGTTCACATATTACCCCGTAAAGGCGGGCAGGGGCGGTGGGACCGCCGGCCCGGTTTGGCCACTCAACCCTCCGGCGGTCCCACCGCCATTATTCCCTTGACTTTGCGGACCGTACTGGGCCAGAATTCACCACAACGAGCTATTGGCAGCCCTCAAAAGGGGCCATAAGGGAAAACGGTGCAAAGCCGTTGCGGACCCGCCGCTGTGATCGGGGACGAAAGCCGCCGGTATGCCACTATCCAATGGGGTGGGAAGGTTCGGCGAGTAGGTTGATCCGAGAGTCAGAAGACCTGCCTGTAGCGTTATAGCCGCGCGTGCTCCCGTGGATTGGAACACGAGCTGGGCAATCCGAGGATAAAAACGGTTTCCCGGACCTGAAATTATGGGTTCGGGTTTTTTTTGTCTGTTTTCTGAAATGCTGATCGAGATTGGGAGAGCGGTATGGTCGATGGTGGGACTGTTGAAGACGGAAAAGAAGCAGGCAGGCTTCAAGAGGCTATAATACTTCTCGGACATGGAAGCCGGGTACCCGAAGCCGCAAAGGATATGGAGAGGGTGGCTGCCCGTCTTCGAGAGAAATATGGTTATCCGGCGGTCGAAGTATGTTTTATGTCAAGGATCGGGCCTCACTTTCCGGAGGTTTTTGAAAAATGCGTGAATCTTGGTGTTACAAAGGTGCTGGTGATTCCCTATTTTTTGCATTCGGGGCTGCATCTTGTGCTGGACCTTCCTGAAATGCTCCAGGAGCAGGCGCGCAGATTTCCTTCCGTTACACTGCAAATGGGCCGGGGGTTCGGGTTCGATGAGATGCTGGTCGATCTGATCCGCACAAGGATCGAGGAGACGAGAAGTTTCAAGGATGTAAGGGAAATGGAACTGCCTCCGAAGGAATTGTACCCTTTGCCGAAAGGACAGTGCGAGTTCGTCCCCGTACCTCCCGAGGATGAGCGTTGTTTGGCCTGCAAGGGCACAGGCAAGGCAAAAAGAGGCTGAAGCAACAGCAGGCTGAAGGCTGTGAACCCTCACCAGGTTCGGGTTCCGCGTTGAACCTTCGCCCCCACGTTAAACGCATATAGTTCGGCGTTCGATCTTTTGTGAGGACGCAGGCAGTACCTAAAACCCTTCAGCCTAAACCCCTTCAGCCTAGTTTAAAGGTGTATATGAGAATCAATCGCCGCTTCCGGACCGTTATTGCTGCAATTACGTCATTGATTTTGCTGTTCTTGCTATTTTCGCTAAGTGATGCCCCGGCGTATGCGATGCATATCTCCGAGGGCATTCTGCCTGCCTGGTGGGCAATACTGTGGTTCGCTGTATCCATGCCGTTTCTTTTTCTGGGGCTGCGTCAATTGCGCATTCGCGGGCTGCACAATACGCAGCTCAAACCCATGATCGGATTGATCGGAGCTGCGGTGTTCATAATTTCCTGCATGCCGATTCCAGTGCCTACGGCCGGTTCATGTTCTCATCCCTGCGGGACGGGAATTGCCGCCATTTTCATCGGCCCTCTCCTGACTGTGGTCGTGACCAGCGTTGCCCTGGTGCTGCAAGCCCTTTTTCTGGCGCACGGAGGGCTTACCACACTGGGCGCCAACGTTACCTCGATGGGAATCGCCGGCGCCTTCGTCGGCTACGGTACATTTATTCTGGTCAGACGGCTGTCGGGCAGATGGTGGATAGCAGCTTTCCTGGCAGGTCTTTTGTCGGATTGGGCCACGTACTCGGTCACCTCTTTTGAACTCGCCACCGCTCTTCACGGCAGTGCTCCCTTCGGTAAATTTTTCCTGACCGTGCTCGTTGCGTTCATGCCAACCCAGGTCCCGCTCGGAATTCTCGAGGGTTTTCTCTGTGTGGGCGCTTACCGGTTTATACTGACGCGGAAGCCCGAATTGCTTAAAACATTTAGCGATAACATTGCTTAGGGAGTTTATGAAAATAGCGCTTGCGACCGGCCTGATCATTGTTCTGGCCCTGGGCATCTATATAGGTCTGCGGGTCTCCGACTCCAAGTGGGCCGGGGTTGACGAGTCGGTGGTGGAAAAATTCGCGGTAGAGGCAAACCATCCTCCATGGGAGCCTCTGATTAACATCGAACGAGGTGACTTGCCTCTTTTGCTGTTTCTTTTAGCTGGAGCGGCAGGGGGGTTCACAGCCGGTTATTATTTCCGGAGTTTATTCCCACCCAAGGGCAAAGGGTAACGGTTTGAAACCGGTGTTTGAGCTTTTCTCGGATATTTTTGCTTATCGGGATAATACGCTGACCCGTATCGATCCACGCGTAAAGCTCGTGCTTGCCGCTCTTGCGATCATCGGCATCATATCATCCGCCGAATTTGCATTTCCACTCGCAATTTTTGCAGCCGGCCTGGCCGGACTGCTTTGGGTCCGGATACCTGCCAGGCTGATACTGGTCAGACTTGCGGCCCCTTTGGGAATTGCCGTGGTCCTGATCCTGCTGCAGTCTTTGCTCATTGGTTCGACCCCGCTTGTCAGCGTCTCAGTGTTTAAATGGAAGCTGGACGTAATGCGAGAGGGCCTTCTGCACGGTTCTTTGCTGGGCACTCGCGTTCTGGGTTCAGTTAGCGTGCTGCTGCTTTTGAGCTCTACCACCAGGGCGCACCAGATCTTTCATGCCCTGCGCTGGTTTGGCGTTCCAAAAGGATGGGTAGAGGTGAGCATGCTCATGTACCGCTATATTTTCATGCTCATGGATCAGGCCGGTAACTTCATGGATGCCCAAAGGGTGCGGCTCGGGTATTCCAGCCTCAGGCGTTCTTTATCTTCCTCCGGTCTGCTGGCGGGAACAGTGCTCAAAGCCGCAATGGACCAGGGAACCCGCACCTGTGAGGCAATGGAGCTTCGAGGATACAAAGGCTATATTCCCTTCGGGACCCTTGAGCGCATTTCTCCGAAGGATCTGTGCATTTTAGGCCTGGCCTCGGGAGCGATTGTGATTGCATACATCTGGCTGGAGTGGAGAGTTTTATGAAAGTCCCTATGGCCGTTGAGACATCAGGTGTATGCTTTACCTATCAGGAGGGAACGCAGGCGCTAACGGACGTGGACTTTCGGGTCAGGCAGGGCGAGTTTGTGGCAATGCTGGCCTCGAACGGTTCGGGAAAGACCACCCTTATAAAAGTGCTTGTCGGCCTTCTAAAGCCACAGAAGGGGCAAGTGCTGATAGCAGGGCACAACATCTGCGATACTTCTCCCGCAGAGCTTTATCAGCGCATTGGCCTGGTATTCCAGAATCCGAACGACCAGCTTTTTTCGGCCACGGTCGAAGAAGATGTGGCTTTCGGGCCGAGGAACCTGGATTTGCCCGAAGCGGAGGTGGAACGGCGGGTATCCGAGGCACTTGAATCTGTGGCAGCAACGGATTTGCGAAACAGGGCCATCCATCATTTGAGTTTTGGAGAGCAAAAGCGTGTGGCCATGGCCGGTGTGCTGGCAATGAAACCTGCAATCTTGATCCTCGATGAACCCACCTCCGGTCTGGACCCCGCCGGAGAAGATCTGATGATGCGGCTCCTGAACAGGCTCAACCGCCGGCAGGGCATCACAGTGATACTTGCCACTCACCTTGTGGACATGCTGCCCCTTTTCGCAGACCGAATCTATGTGCTGAACAGGGGCCGGGTCTTGAGCCATGGAGAGGCCGAACAGGTATTTGGCGACTCTGATATGCTAGACAGGGCAGGGTTGCGTCTACCCTATATTTCCACCCTGCTCGACGAGATGAAACGCTATGACGGAGTGCCGATCAACGGTCTGCCGCTTACTGTTGGGGAAGCGCGAAAGCGCCTCATGGAACTGATACCCGACGAGGTTATCGTTAAGCGCATGGAGAAGAGCAATTAGGAATTACGAATTAGTAATTTCATGCTCCCATGGGACACCCTGAAACCATGAAAAGATCCGTAGAGTGGGCTGAGCGGAGCGCAGCCCACCAAGTCTTTCGAGACAGAAATCAGGAATTTGCGGCGGGAAGCGGTGAGCGGGAAGTGAAAGGCAGTATTTTGTTATGAAATTGGGAGTTCTTTATGGAATAGGAGTCGGCCCGGGTGATCCCGAGCTGATGACCGTCAAAGGGGCGAGGGTCCTTGAACGGTGCCTCCATGTTTTCGTTCCGAAGGCGCGAAGCGAGAACGGCAGCATCGCTCTCGCCATCGCAAACCGGTATTTGAGGGCCGATTGTCGAATACACGAACTTGTCTTCCCCATGAGCGCCGATAGAGACGAGCTTTCTCAGCACTGGGAGCAAGCGGCTCAAAGAGTTGCAGATGTGGTTGGCATGGGAGAAGACGCTTGCTTCCTGACCCTGGGTGATCCTCTGCTGTATTCCACCTATATTTACCTGGTCAGAGCTTTGCGCAAACAACTCCCCGGACTCGATGCGGTCACCGTCCCAGGGATACCCGCTTTCGGCGCCGCAGCCGCTTTGGCTGAATTTCCCGTAGGCGAGGGCAAGGAACGGGTGGTCATCGTTCCAGCTTCCGATGACCTGGATGCTATCCGGGAGGCGCTTGCCGGAGGTGGGACAGTAATCCTGATGAAGGTCGGCAGGCGGCTCGGCATGGTCCTCGATTTACTTGAACAGACAGGTTTTCTGGACAGTGCGGTATTTGTGGCTCGAGCCGGACAAGATGGTCAGCAGGTCGAGCACAACCTTCGCCTGCTGAGGCAGCAAAAGCAGGAGGCGGATTACCTCTCTATCCTTCTTGTACACACAGGATTGCACAACGGTGAATCCGTCCTGGCGAACTCCCCGAAATAAAATGAAACAACCCCGGGGGGGTCCCATTGACAAAATAAGGTGATTCTTTTATACAGCAACACCAAGAAACAGGTTTGGCATCCGAGTGCTGGCATCCGTGCCATAAAAGGGAAACCGGTGAAATTCCGGTACGGACCCGCCGCTGTGATCGGGGACGAACGCCGCGCGAAAGCCACTGCCCTTTGTCAGTTGGGCGGGAAGGTGCGGCTGGTAGGGTGATCCGAGAGTCAGAAGACCTAACATTCGGTGTGCACCTGGGGAGATGGTAAATCCTCCGGCGTTGGATATTTGTGCGCCCGGGGGTTTTTTTTGCCCCCGGCGCGAAATCAATGTCTTCGGGGCGTCCCGGCCAAAAGATGCAGGGGCCGCGCAGGGCTTTAGCCCTGTTCCAACAATTGGGAGAAAAATCATGGCTACGCAAGTCGAACAGGCAACGAAGGGAATTCTTACTGATGTGATGCGCGAGGTCGCTTCCCAGGAAGGGCTCGATCCGGCAATAATCCTCGAGAGGTTCGCCGAAGGCCAGATCGTGGCGCCTCAGAATACCAACCGTCCCACCCGGGTGGTCGGTATCGGAATGGGGCTTCGTTCCAAAGTCAACGCGAGCATCGGCACCTCGACCGACATTGTGGACATCGAGGCCGAAGTGAGAAAAGCCAGGGCCGCCGAGGCGGCGGGGGCTGACACTCTCATGGAGCTTTCCGTTGGCGGGGACCTGGATAAGGTTAGACGAGAGGTCCTGGCGGCAGTGAGTCTTCCCGTGGGGAACGTGCCTCTTTACCAGGCCTTTTGTGAAGCTGCGCATCGTTATGGAGATCCAAACAAGCTCGATGAAGAACTGCTTTTCGATCTTATAGAGCAACAGTGTGCGGACGGGATCTCTTTTATGGCAATCCACTGCGGGATCAATCTTTACACAATCGAACGGCTGGAGAAGCAGGGGTATCGCTACGGGGGACTTGTGAGCAAAGGCGGGACCTCGATGGTGGCATGGATGCAGAAAAATAAGCGGGAAAACCCTCTGTATGCCAAGTTTGACCGTGTGGTGGAGATTTTAAAAAAGTATGACGTGGTGCTCTCGCTGGGCAACGGACTGAGATCCGGGGCCATAGGGGATTCCTTCGACCGGGCCATGGTCCAGGAGTTGCTCATCAATTGCGAACTGGCCGAGGTCGGCCGCAAGATGGGCTGTCAAATGATGGTGGAAGGTCCGGGACATGTGCCTATAGACGAAATAGAAGCAAACATCATTTTGCAAAAAAGGATGAGCAACAACGCGCCATACTACATGCTCGGGCCGATTCCAACGGACGTGATGGCGGGTTACGATCATGTGGCCGCGGCCATTGGAGCGGCCTTCAGCACGCGGTACGGAGCGGATTTGATCTGCTACATCACGCCTGCGGAACACCTCGCTCTGCCCAATGAAGAAGATGTCATAGAGGGCGTACGGGTCGCCCGTGTCGGGGCCTATATCGGAGATACCGCCAAGTATCCGAACCGGATGAGGGGCAGGGACATGGCCATGGCCAAGGCGCGCAGGGACCTCGATTGGGACGGACAATTCACCAATGGTTTTTTCCCTGAACAGGCCAAGGCAATCCGCGACAGCCGATCCCCGCAGAACAAGAATGTGTGCACCATGTGCGGGGATTTCTGCGCTAACAAAGGGTCCCACGAGCTTTTCGGCCATCTGCTCCCGGGAACAAAGAAACAGTAGAAATGCAATTAGGAATTAGGAATTAGGAATTAGGGATTGAGGGATTGAGGGATTGGAAAAGACGTCACCCCGGCGAAAGCCGGGGTCCAGTGTTTTGCTCTAAAAATAGTTCAAAATATTCGTTAAGGCTCTGGGTTCCGGCCAACGAAACTGTGTCGCGATTCAAAAAGTGCTCGGACAAATCGTACTGAGCCAGTTTTGCTTCCCCCTTTAGAAAAGGGGGGGAAATAAGTGAATCAGAGACTTTACGACACAGTCTCCAACGCTGGAATGACCGAATCACCCATCCTTTTAAAGGTTTTTCCCCGCCATCGGGAACTTTTTCAGCAACCTGTCAAATTCCTGAATTCTGTAATCGGGAGTTTTGATTTTATTTCCTAAATTCCTAAATTTCGGTATTGAGGGTAATGAAACTGCCGCATCAAAACGCAGACATTGCATCCGAAAGCTTCCAGCGACTCGAAGATCTGGCTGTTGCATACTGGTATTCAGAGGTGCTCTTTACCTCATTGGAATTGAACATCTTTGGACTCCTGGCGGATTGCCCGGCAACGGCCGGTCAACTTGCAGCAAGAACCGGATACGATGCCGACGCACTGTCGCGATTTTTGGTTGTTTTGGCCGCATTGGGATTGGTCGTCGAGTACGAGGGGGCCTTTTCCAGCGGACCCCTTGCTCTAAGATATCTTACGCCGGGAACGAGCGCTTATTTGGGGGATTTCCTGCTCTACAGGCGCTATCTGAGTTCTCACTGGCAAAGGCTTGGGCCAAGAATACGCGATGGGGTTCGCGCCAACGAGCGCTCGGCGGAGGAACCCGCCGAAAAGTTTAAAGAGCGGACGCTGGCATACGTGAGGGCCCTCGACCTTCAGGCTCGGCTCAAGTCCGCCGAATCCATGGAATATCTCAAAGATATGATTGAGCCGTCCCCCCGCCGGCTTCTCGATGCAGGCGGCGGGGCAGGCGCCTGGTGCCGCGCTTCGCGAGCGCAATGGCCCGGTCTTAGTGCGGTCCTTTTCGAGCTTCCCGATACTATTGCGGCCGCCCAGAAACTTTACCCGGACCCCAGGACATGGGAAGGGATCGAAACGGTTGCCGGATCAGTTCTGGAGCCATGTATAGGGGGAAAAGGGTTCGACCTTATACTTCTTTCCAATATCATCCATGCCTACAGTCCTGCCGAGGCGACCGGGATTGTGAAGAATTTCGCGGCTCTTCTTGCTCCCGGAGGGACGGTTGTTGTGCATGACTATCTTGGAGACCTGCACGGCGCCGATCCTGTAAAGGGTGCGCTCTACGATCTTCATATGCTTATAAATACCTATAACGGGCGCGTCTACAAGCACGAGGAAATGCTGGAGCTGTTAAATGAGGCTGGGTTGGGAAACGTGCGGTTTTTTCACCTGCAAAGCGACACGTCGCTTTTTCTTGCAAAAGCAGGGTCTTATGAAGTGGGCAGAGGGAGTTCCCTTGCCGCCGCCGCAGGTTTGAGTGGCGAACCTGGCCGGCGGTCCCACCGCCTTCGGCAGGTCCCGCATTCCGACATGCTTGCCGCAAAAGCAAAACGGCTGGGATTTGGTTTTGCCCGCGTTATAGAGACATGCGATATTGCGGTCGAACCCTGGGTGCGGCTCAAATGCCGGTTCGGCTGTCCTCTCTATGGCAAATCTCTTTGCTGTCCGCCTGCTTCCTTGAATGAACAGGAAATGGGCAATTTGATCGCCGGGTATCGGCATGCTCTTCTGGTTCAGGGTACCCCGCCCTCCCATCTTTTTCATGAAAGCCTCCTGGCGCTTGAACGGGCCGTATTTCTAGCTGGATATCCGGAGGCGCTGGCTTTCGGGGCCGGCCCATGCCCGGTCTGCCCGGAATGTCCCGAGGATGGACGCTGCCGTTTTCCGGAAAAGGCCAGGCCCTCCCTGGAGGCCTGCGGGGTGGATGTCTATGAGACAGCCCGGAAGGCCGGTCTTTGCCTTAACCCGGTTTCACATCGACTGGGCTATGTAAAATATGTCGGCCTGGTGCTATTTAATAAGAAAGGAAGCGATGCGAATCCTGCTGGTCCAGGCAGTATCGACGCATGATTGTGGTGAGAAGGTTTTCCCTCTGGGTCTAGCCAGGCTGGCGGCGGCGATCGGGCGTGAACACGAGGTCCGGGGCCTGGATCTTAACCTCGATCCATTTCCGTGGCCCGGTCTGGTAAGCGCACTGGAGGCGTTGAGACCCGATGTGGTCGGTATTTCCTTTAGAAACCTCGACCCGCTCGCGGGAAACCTTATCTCCTTCGTTCCTCACCTCAAGACCCTCGCAATCCTGATCAGGCAACATGCTCCCAAGGCGGTTGCCGTCCTCGGCGGGTCGGCTTTCACGCTATTCGCCAGGCGCCTTATGGAGGAGGTGCCCCAAATTGACGTCTCCGTCCAGGGTGAAGCAGAGGCCATATTCCCACTGCTCCTTGAAAACCTTGGAGCACTGGACGCAGTCCCGGGGGCTATATGCAGAAAAAATGGCGGGTTAGCGGCTAATAAAAAATGGCGGGTTAGCGGCTAATAACCCCGAAATCCTCTATTGTTCGAATCTCGATTCCCTGCCTTTGCCCGACTGGCGCACATTTATGCCGCCCGATTACCAGGACCTGAACAGGTACGTTGCCTTTATGGGGGTTGAAACCAAGCGCGGATGCCCGAACAATTGCAGCTACTGCCTCTATCCGGTGCTCCAGGGGCGGCGTATGAGGCTGCGGAGCCCGGAGCGCGTTGCCGATGAACTGGAAACACTACAGCGCGATTTCGGCATTCGAAGCGTCCACTTTACCGATGCTGTGGTTAATCAGCCGCAGGAGCACCTCGGGGCAATATGCAAGGAAATTTTGAGGCGAAAACTCGATATTGGATGGACAGGGTTTTTCCGTGAAGATACTCTTTCGGAAAAAGAACTGGATCTCTACAGGAGGGCAGGTCTTACAACGCTCTACTTTTCCGCAGACGGGGCTTCCGAGTTTATGTTGAAGCAGCTTGGGAAAAACCTAACTATGGAACAGGTTCTCCATGCCGCTAAGCTGGCTGCCCAAAGCGGGATTCTAACCGTATATCATTTTCTCGTGAACCTGCCCGGAGAGACACGGGATACGGTGGACCAGTCATACCGTTTGCTGGACAGGCTTTTTTCGCTCCATGCATCAAAAGCAAATCTGGGGGCCATAGTGATCAATAACTTGAGGTTATACCCGGGAACGCCCCTAACGGAAAAGATCCTGCGAGACCGCCTCATCGACCCGGACCATGACCTTCTTTACCCCACTTATTTCAATCCGCCGCCTTGGGACAATCTCCGTCATGAAATGGCGGCATTTTGCATGAGCCGGGGCGCGCAGAGTTATCTTTCGGCAATGAGGGATAAGGAGCGAACGGAGCCATAACACCAACGTCCCACCTTGCGCTGGCTGAGACAGGGGGGATTTTTCTTGCCGCCGCCGAAGGCAGCGGCCAACCTGGCCGGCGGTCCCACCGCCCTGGAAACTATTCCATGCGCGTTTTGTTGCTTGAACATCCACGGGAGGTCTCCAAGGCCCACTTCAACGATATCGCCAATACGCCGCTATGGTCATGTCTGATGACCGGTTATGCCGGCGCCTGTCTGCTTCAGGCCGGTTTCGAGGTGGACATTGTCGATGCGGCGCGCTGGAAGTTTGCTCAAACCTTGGAGTACCTGCTGAGCAAACCCTTTCCGGATATGTTGGCCGTACACGCAGTGTATTTCTGGGAGAGGACCGGATCTCTTTTTGAGTTTTTCTCCGATCTGCGAAGCTTCGGATTTGATGCCCCTATTTGCCTCTATGGTTTTTTCCCGGGACTTGTTTGGAAAGATATCCTGGAAAGCTCTGCCGCGGTTGATTATGTGGTGGTCGGGGAACCGGAACAAACCATGGCCGAACTGGCTCGATGCATCGAGGCCGGGATCGATCCCGGCGTGGAGGGCGTTGCTCTGAGGTTGGGCGGGCAGGCGTCTTTTCCGCGGATGCGGCCTCCGGTCGAATCGCCCGACAGGCTTTCTTTTCCGCTGAGGCCATCGCTTGAATCGGTGGAAACCGCAAGTGTTCTGGCCAGCCGGGGATGTTACAACCACTGCTCTTTTTGTCTCGTTCCCGCCCTGGACCAGGGCAAGACCGTGTGGCGGGGACGCTCACCGCAAAACATCGCTTCTGAAATCTCCGAACTCGTTTTGCTTGGGAAAAGGGACTTCTATTTTGTAGATCCCAATTTTGTGGGGCCGGGAAAGGAAGGGAAAAAAAACGCGATAGATCTGGCGCGGCGTTTGGCGGATTTCCAAATCACTTTCGGTATGGAAACCAGGGCAAACGATGTATCGCCCGGCCTCATGCGGGAACTGGCAAATGCCGGGCTTACAAGGATGCTTTTGGGGATCGAAAGCGGAAGGTCAAACGTTTTGAAGCGGCTTGGCAAGCATACGAGCGTCGCAGGCAACGAAGAGGCCATAGCTGCCGTACGTGACGCCGGCCTGGAGCCTGAGATCGGTTTTATCATGTTCGATGCCGCCAGCACAATTGCAGACATTTCGGAGAACCTTCAATTTCTTAAGCGCAACAGCCTCCTGGACCGCCTTGGGAGGACCGCCAACCTTCTATATCACGATCATATTGCATTCAAGGGCACTCCCGGTTACCGGGCCGCGTTTGAGCAGAATATACTCCTTCCGCGGGGTTTGTTCGGGTTCGAAGGGCTGCTGCTCTACAAGGATTTCAGGGTGGGGTGGATGGCTGAGCTCATGAAGAAGGTCTGTCTATTCATCCTGATGGAAATGGGAGACCCTTCCTCGCCTGTTTACTGGGCGCATGAGTCTGTGCAGGGCGAGCCTTACAGGGCTGTAAACGATCTGCTCGTCGAGGTATTCGAAAGGCTGTCCGGTGTTGCGGAAAAACTCGATTGCCTGCCCGACCCGTGTTGGACCGAACAGAAGTTAGCCGGGATAACGGATGAATTGCGAGGCATGCTCATAAAATCTCCGAAAACGGATTACCTGCCTAACTTCGTTCCTGGTCAGGGGCCATGTGTCACGGGTCAAGGGTCGAAAACCGAAAGGCCCTCCTCGAAATTTCAAACTCACAGATTCTCTGCTTGCCTCAAGAGAAGATTTCCATTCCGCCTTGGGACTACTTCGTATATCCTTCCGGCAGGTATTGTTCCCAACATCCTTTTGCTGGGGCAATTTTTCGATGAGGTTGAAGTCGTGCTGTTCGAAAGCGGCCATGAAAGCGATCTGCCCACGCCAGGCGAGATTCGCGAAATGGCCCGTATTGCCTCTGATTTGGACTTCACTTACAACGTGCACCTGCCCTCGGACCTGTTTTTTGGAGATCGCGACCGGGCTTTGAGACAAAAATTTTGTGAGACGGCTTTTTCATTTTTCGAAAGAACCCTTCCCCTTGCACCCACCTGCTATATTTTGCACCTGGAAAGAAGAAACGCAGATCGAAGCATGGATCCTGATGGAGCTGCATGGGAGGAGCGGGTGCGGGAGTCGCTCGAGACCATGCAGATGAAAGGGATCAACTTGAAAGGGCTTGCCGTGGAAAATCTCGAGTATCCCCTACAGCGTATTTACCCGCTGGTGGAAGCCTTTGATATGTCCTTTTGTCTCGACATAGGCCACCTGCTTCGATACGGGCATAATCTGGAAGAGCAGATGTCAAAATATCTGAAAATGACATCGATGGTGCATCTGCACGGGGTCAATAACCGAAAAGATCACGCTGGACTCGATCACATTTCGAAAGCGGATTGGGGCAGTATCTGCGGCGCCCTTGAAAAATACAGCGGGGGGGTTTCTATCGAGGTCTTTTCGCAAGGTGATTTGGCTGTCTCAGTTGAGAGAATGAAGGAAATGAAAAGTTTCTCGCTAAAGGAAAAAGACGATGGACCTTGAGCAAATCGTAAAACAGATTCAACCGATCCGGAGCGAATGGGTGGAAAAAGCGCGTGAACATACGGCACGTCTTGCGATACCTCCTCGTGCCCTGGGCCGGCTGCACGATATTGCGGAACGGATTTGCGGCATCTCGGGCGCCCTGGAGCCCGATGTCGCCTCCAAAGCCTTCCTGGTTATGGCCGGGGATCACGGGGTCGTATCCGATGGGGTGAGTGCGTTCCCGCAGGAAGTGACCGGTGAAATGGTGAAGAATTTTTTGAGGGGCGGCGCCGGCATCAACGTTTTGGCTCGCCAGGTGGGCGCCAGGGTCTTTGTGGTGGACATGGGAATCATTGCCGATGTTGACCCTGGTCACTGTGAGGGCGACAACCGGTTGCACATATGCAAGGTGGGTCGGGGCACCGGCAACATAGCCCGGGGACCGGCAATGACACGCTCCCAGGCCGAGCAGTCTGTCCTGCAGGGCTTCAAAATAGCCTCGGAACTTTTTTCTGCCGGCGCCCAACTCCTTGGGACCGGGGATATGGGAATCGGCAATACTACGCCCTCAGCCGCACTGGGCACGGCGCTGACCGGAACGCCGGTAGATCAGATGGTGGGCCGTGGGACGGGGATCGATGATAATGCCCTTAAAAAGAAACGGGAGATAGTCCGGCGGGCTCTTGATATTAACCGCCCCAACCCCGAAGACGGCCTTGATGCTCTGGCCAAGGTGGGAGGTTTTGAAATCGGGGGTATCGCCGGGTGTATCCTTGCCGGCGCCTGGCACAGACGGCCGGTGGTTATTGACGGGTTCATCTCGACGGCTGGCGCGCTTGTGGCTCACTCTTTGTGCCCCGTCGCCATCGATTATGTTTTTGCCGGGCATTGCTCGCAAGAAGCCGGTCATCGGAAGATGCTCGATTATCTTGGGCTCGAGCCTATACTCGACCTGCGGATGCGCCTTGGAGAAGGCACCGGCGCCGCCCTGGCAATGGGCGTAATCGAGGGTGCGGTCCGCGTCTTTAAAGAAGTGCTCACTTTTGAGGATGCCGGAGTCTCCAAAGAGTGATCAACTCAAAACTGAAAACTGAAAACTGAAAACTCATGCGCCGATTCACAATTGCTCTTACGTTTCTGACCATCTTTCGTGTGCCTGTTGCCGGGGAGATATCTCCATCCGATTTGGGGAGCTCTTACTCCTGCTTTCCTGTCGTGGGCCTGCTTATCGGTCTTATGACGTCAGTGATTGTGGTGCTGCTCCGGGCTGTTATGCCTGCGCTTCTGCTTGCCGCCTGGGCATGCGCCCTTATGGCGTTCGTCACTCGTGGGTTTCATCTGGATGGACTGGCGGATTTGGCCGACGGGTTTGGTGGGGGATATACTCCTGAAAGGAGACTTGAAATCATGAAAGACAGCGCAACGGGGGCATTCGGCTCCATTGCGCTCTGTTTGGTTCTCCTGCTCAAGACAAGCGCCATTTACAGTCTTATCCTGGGAAAGGCCTGGCTTGCTTTGGCGATTGTTCCGGCCCTGGGCCGTTTTGCGATTGTTGTCTGCGCATATAAAAGCTCGTGTGCACGGACTGGAGGTCTCGCCAAATCAAGTATCGAACACGTGAGTCAAAACTCCATGCTCATCGCCGCCTCCTTTGCCGTAGTTTGCAGCTTGCTTATGGTCCCGAAGTTCGCCCCGGTTTTGCTGGGGACCGCAGTCCTGACCTCGCTTCTGATCCGATGGCTGGCGCACCGGTTACTGGGCGGCATTACCGGAGATGTGCTCGGCGCGGTAAACGAGATTGCAGAAGTTCTTCTTTTTGCGCTGTCCGCTTGTTTTTTAGATTATCTGCATTAACTTTGAGACAATTTTTATCACTTTGAGAAAATTTTTATGGCGCAGAAACTTTTTTACAAAATTTAATTTGACTATCCGGTAAAAGTATTATAGGCAAGAAGCTGCGGCGGCTTATGCCGAAAGGGGCTGTATATCCGGCCTGAGTTGCTGCGGATTTTATGTTTGGTCCCTCGCCGGAGGCGGATTTTGTAAGTGGGGCTTCGATCGGGCGAGGGTTTGGCTGATACCCGAACTGGAAGGAGGTGCTATCGGAAGTCCGCACGTGAGCGGGCGCAAGGCAGAACCAGTTGGAGGGGTCCAATTTGCTGGCCCTGTTTTGAACAGATTTAACTTTACCGATTTGAGGGGGAAGAGATGAAGAAATTATTATTGGCACTGTGTTTGGTTATGGCAGTGGTGACGGTGGTTACCCCTGCTTTCGCAGAAGAACTGTGGGATTTCCACCTTCGCGGCGTTAACGAAGGACTGGCTGCCGGAGCTGTGCCTCCTGCGGGATTCTATTTCATTAACGACTTCTATTGGGCTCCGTCATACAAGCTTTACGGCGCAACGGTTAATGGCTCATATAACTCTTCAGTAGCTAATTCCAATATCAAGCTTGCCGGGTATGTCGATGTTCCCGTCCTGCTGTGGTCGTCCGGGATTAACCTTTGTGGCGCAAGTTACGCGGCGGCCATTCTTCAGCCGTTTGACTTTACGAACCTGAGAGTCAATACAACTGAATTTACCAATACCTTAACTCAAGGCTTCAATAGCTGGGAATCCGGCAATCAATGGGGCGCATACAATACGATTATCGTTCCGGTTATTTTGTCCTGGAAGCTTTGCGATTTCCGTGTCAAGGGCGCTCTTGAGTTTGGTCTGAACGATGGAACGACCTCGCCCGGGAACAGCTTGGCGGGCGGCCCTGCTGCTGGTAACCCATTTTACCAGATTGGTGGTGCGAAACTCGCAGGCAGGGACGGCAACATTTACGCCTGGTCCAGCAACGATAATTGGCAGATTACGCCCAATGTCGGTATAAGCTGGCTGCATGCCGGTTGGAATATCAGCGCCGACTTGTACTACACCTGGTACACCAAAGACACCGACACCAACTATCAAAACGGTGACGAGTTTTCTGCAGATTATACCATCACCTATACCTGTGGAAAATGGACCTTCGGTCTTGGCGCCGCTCAGCAAAATCAGATTCAGAACGACAAGTTTAACGCCGGAGACGGTTTTGGCTACATTAGCCAGCCGAACACCAAGGCCGCGAACTATGAAATGGGCCCGATCATCGGTTACAATTTCGGCCCTTGCAGCCTGATGTTTACGTACAACTTCGCGCTTGAAACCCAAAATGAGGTCGGCGGCGACTGGTGTAACCTTCGCCTCGTGGTTCCTCTCGGGAATCCCTGCCCGATTAAGTAAACGCAGTTAGCTCGACAGGTAATACGATTGCGCCCCCCTTGGGGCGCAATCATGAATCACTCGGCGTGCCGGCTTCAAAAGCGGCGCGCCGAATTTTTTGCCTGAACGAACCATTACCAGCTGCGCTCCGGCCCAGAAGCACTGCCCGGGCAGACTGCGAGACACAGAGAGCACAGGGCGGTGGGACCGCCAGCCGGGTTCGCCGCTGCCTTCGGCGGCGGCAAGAAAATCTTGACAAAATTTCAAGAAACTCGATGTTAGTTTCACAGAGAAAAAACGCCCGAGGCATTCGGCCGATCTGCAACCCGGCCTGAGTCCCGCGATTCGTTCAACGGGCCACGGTCGATCTTTAGGTTGCACGAATCCTCACGAGTAAATGCGCCGGAGCCCTGCCTGAGGGCAACTTGCACATTTTCCCAAGCTGACTCTTAACGCTTACTGGCTCTTAATGCTTACTGGAAAAACTCTTTTGTTATCAGTGTCCATCCGTGTAATCCGTGGTTAAAAGCTTTTCCACTATTTCCTTTTCTGCTTCGAAAAAGCCACTGGATTCCGGCCTAAGAGCGCCGCCGGAATGACGAAATGTGGGTCCTGCACCTTTTCATGGTTTTAGGTGTCCCAGCGGGACGTGAGTTGCTGTGGTGAACAAAGTCGACCCCCGGAAAGTGTTCGTCCCGGGGGTCAACTTTTCTTTTTTAACCGGGCGCTCTCACTGTTATTGCGCCCGGCGTCAAGTCCTGGTCTTCAGTACCCATTAAGAGGCTCACCCTCCAGCTGATCCCATATATTCCGGGACGGTGGGACCATACTTGAATGCGCCTTGACAGGTTGCATCCGGCCTGTCGAAATCTCTTGACTGTTGTGCGCAGCTCCAACATGAAGGCAGGCTGATGTGAGGCAGACAGCCACAGTCAGCCTGGGCACCGTAGAACGCGCCGCTGACCAACACTACCGCCAGGGCCAAACCGAGAATAAATTTTTTATTCATTTTTATCTCCTTGCGATCTTTGCTTTGCTCTTTTGAAATCTCAAATCAACTTAGTAAAGAAAACCATAATTTGTTAGCCTGAACTTAAATTCGAAAATGCACTCTGTCAACGGGTAATAAATGAAAATTATGCGGATTTGAGATCTGGACTGGCAGGACGTTGAAAAAGGTTGAGCTTCCCACTCTTTACTGTGAGAAGCGCTCAGGACCGTCAGAAAGCCTGCCACGGACTGCGATCCGGGGGCGGGGCCTGCCCCGGAGGTGTCTGGTCCGGGGGCCGAGGTCAGGTGTTTTACTTTAAAAATCAAATAGTTCAAAAATCAGTGGATTTCGGCTCCCGGACTAAACATTTCGGGGACAAGCTTCAGTCCCTTTGGCGCTTGCGGTCATTCCGAGGCCAAATCAGGTGAGCGTTGGCATTTGGGCCAGGACAATTTTTGCGCTCACCTTTATATGGGTACTCGCTTCGTTTTTCACTATATAATATTAAACCAATACGTTCCGGTCGCAGTCGTTGTCAGTCCATTGTCGATGGTGACCGTTTGGCCGGCAGGGGCGGTCCAATTCGTGACAGTGCTAAAATTTACGGCATGCTGCCCGACGGCAAGACCTGAAACTGTGGCTCCGCTGTTTTGCCATGCGCCTCCATCGACCCGCCACTTCGCTCCGGCCGAAACGGCCGCCGGAGGAGAAATGCTCACAGACAAGGACCCGGTTTGTTGCCCGCCTGGTTGCTGCACATAGGTCCCGCTCGCAGTTGTCGTCAGTCCATTGGAGATGCCGGCCGTTTGACCGGAAGGTGTGTTCCAGCCCGAGATAGCGCTAAAATTTACGGCATGCTGGCCGACGGCAAGACCCGAAACGGTGGCCCCGCTGTTTTGCCAGGCGCCTCCATCGACCTGCCACTTCGCCCCGGCGGTAATGGCTCCCGCAGGAGCAATACTCACGGACATGGAACCGGTTTGCAGCACATAGGTTCCGGTCGCAGTCGTTGTCAGTCCATTGGAGACGCTGACCGTTTGACCGGAGGGTGTGTTCCAACCCGGGACAGTGCTAAAAATTACGGCATGCTGGCCGACAACAAGCCCTGAAACTGTTGCCCCGCTGTTTTGCCAGGCGCCTCCATCGACCTGCCACTTAGCCCCGGCGGTAATGGCCCCCGAAGGTGCAATATTCACAGCCAGGGACCCGGTTTGCTGCACATAGGTCCCGGTCGCAGTCGTTGTCAGTCCATTGGAGACGCTGACCGTTTGCCCGGCAGGGGTGGTCCAGCCCGAAATAGTGCCAAAATTTACGGCGTGCTGGCCGACTACAAGCCCTGAAACGGTGGCCCCGCTGTTCTGCCACGCGCCTCCATCGACCTGCCACTTCGCCCCGGCGGTAATGGCCCCCGCAGGAGCGATACTAACAGCCAGGGAACCGGTTTGCTGCACATAGGTCCCGGTCGCAGTCGTTGTCAGTCCATTGGAGATGCTTACCGTTTGACTGGCAGGGGTGGTCCAACTCGGGATAGTGCCGAAATTTACGACAAGCTGGCCGGCGGCAAGCGCTGAAACGGTGGCCCCGCTGTTTTGCCACGCGCCACCATCGACCTGCCACTTCGCTCCGGCGGTAATGGCCCCCTGCGGCAAGATACTAACCGTCAAAGAACCGCCCTGCTGCACATAGGTTCCGCTCGCACTCGCCGTCTGTCCATTTGAGATAGTAACCGTCTGAGAGGAAGGTGTGGTCCAGCCGGAAATAGTATTAAAGCTTACCGTGTGCGACCCGGCAATAAGACCGGACACGGTGGCTCCGCTCACCTGCCACCCTCCGTTGTCTACTTTCCACTCCGCACCGGCGGTTGCAGCCCCGGCTGGACCGATCGTGACCGACAGTGCCCCTCCAGGCTGAGAAGCGCCGGTGTATGCGATAGTGTCCGCTCCGAACTGCACTGCATTGGTAAGCTGGCTGTAAGCTATCCTGAAAAACCCGGCCTCGCCCCAGCCCGTTCCCCAACTGTTTTTCACGATAAAATACTGATTGTTATCATCATAGCCGATAATCAGGATAGCGTGTCCGCCTTCCAAAGTGCCGGACGTGTAAGAGTAAACGCCCCCGGTATAGTAGTAGAAATCAGCATATACATTCATCGTGGTTACCAGGGGACCGTAGGTGGTCAAAGCACTTTTTATGGCATCCACGGTTGGAGATTCCATTGTCACCCATTGCCAGGCTGTGATGTTGTAAGTATCGCTCTGCCAGCTCGGGCATACGGCATTGGAACAACTGTTGTTGGTGCCGGTGTAGGGAAAACAGGACTCCGGGGGAAGTCCGGTGGTCTGGATAAAGTCTGAAGCCAAATCTATGTAGCCGCCGTTGCAGTCGCCCGCCCCACCGCAGGAGACCAGAATCTGTTCGGATTCATCGGTACTGATCGAAGATTTCATCAAAACTTGCGATTCAAGGGCGGCCGTGGTGGCAAAAGCCCAGCAGCTCCCGCAATTCCCCTGGTCCGTGATCGGAGTCACACAGTCAAGACCGTTGTTGTAGTTGCGATAATCAAGTGTAGCCGGGGGAGTCACGGTTGTGACGGTCCCGGCGACCTTCGCGGGCGAGGAAACCGATTGCAACTGATTTTGCGAAAGCTTGTGGCCGTGTTTGATCAAACCGAGGTGATGTGGTCTTAGCTCCCGGGGCAGCCGGGAAACCGGTGTTTCGTCTGCAACCCACGGTGCGTGGCTGTTCCAGATTCCCGTTTGCACCGTTCCCAATTCTTCTGGGGACGCGGCTGCAAATGAGCTGAAAAGCAATGTAAGGGCTATGGCGAGAAACAGGGTTTTTGGACTTTGCTTGGTTCTTTTTGTAAACACGGCGATTTTCCTTGTATGCATCAATTTTGCC
This sequence comes from Syntrophobacter sp. SbD1, assembly GCA_900290365.1. GTDB lineage: Bacteria > Desulfobacterota > Syntrophobacteria > Syntrophobacterales > Syntrophobacteraceae > SbD1. The sequence goes on from OMOE01000156.1 coordinate 20,355, forward strand.
CACCAAACTTCCGGAGAAACATCTGCGGTTGCCGGTAAGGAAGCAAAATCAATGCCATGCGCCAGCAAAGAGAATCGTTCCCGCTCGGAACGGTTCGGCGTGTGCCTTAAAATAAGCGAACGCCAGATAAGTGACGAAAATGAAATTAAAAACCACTACAGTATGTAATTCGGTGTAATTGGCGGCTAAATAAATAAATTTTTCGCGAGTCACGCTTCGGTCCCCCCACCTACGAAGCACGAACTGGACTTGAAGTCAATAATATTCTGTGTCCCTGCATCCAGAGGCCATGAAGACCCTTTTGCCTGATACGAATAACGCCGCCGTGGAAGGCGGCGTGGGACTTAGTCAGGGCCTCACTTACTCAGTCCTCAGTCCTGTCTTTTGTGTCCACGGGCAAGAGAAGTGAAGATGCCTATGGAGGCAATTATCATCGAGGTCAGTATGGCAATTTGGAACGCGTGAACGAAGGTGTTTTGGAGGGCTACGGTGTCGTGCGCCCCGTTGCGGGTGAGCATGGCGCCGGCTTTTGCCCCGCCCAGCGACGTAAAAATCGCACCGGCCATGGCCACGCTGAATCCCTGCCCCAGCACGCGCACCGTGGCAAGAAAACCGGATGCGGTGCCTATGCGGTTTTCAGGCACGGAACTCATGATTGCGTTGTTGTTGGGCGACTGGAAGAGTGCCTGTCCGAATCCTGCCACGATGAGCGGCCAGAGAATTCCGGACAGGGAGGTAGATTGCGTCAGTCTGCTGAGGAAAAACAGTCCCGCCGAAGCCACGGTCAGTCCGAGGGAACTGAGCACACGTGAGCCATAGCGATCCGAGAGCCAGCCGCTGACAGGGGCAACAAGAGAAATTGTTAGAGGGACGGCGGTGAGCAGCAGTCCTGCATGGTCAGGCTGTAAAGAGAGCAGCTCCTCCAAATAGAAGGGCATGAGAAACATGACGGCAAAAAGAGACAGGAAACTGAGGAAGCTGCTGACCAGGGATGCAGAGAAAAGACGGTTGTTAAAGATTGACAGGTCTACAATCGGATAGGCAGTGCGTCTTTCGAAGAGCACGAACGCGCCGAGCAAAACCGCCGAAGCTGCAAAAAGGCCCATGATCCAGGGGGATACCCACCCGATCTCCTGGCCGAAGGTCATCGCCAGCATCAAAAGGACCAAGCTTAAGGAAAGGAGCGCTGCGCCGACGGGGTCGAATTTCTTCGCGGCGCCGCTTGGCCGCATCGGTTCGGAAAGGAACCGGATGGTGGTAATTATTCCTATGATGCCGATAGGCGCGTTGATATAAAAGATCCATCGCCAGGAGAAAGCCTGGGTAATGATGCCGCCCAAGGTGGGGCCGGCGCTCGTGCCCACAGCGACGACCGTGCCGAGAAAACCCAGCGCCCTGCCGCGTTCTCCTGCCCGGAAAGCATGCGTTATCATTGCGGGTCCCACTGACATGATCATCGCGCCTCCTATCCCCTGGATAGCGCGGGAGACGACCAGGAAAAGCAGGGAGGGAGCAACCCCGCACAAGACGGAACTGGCCGTGAAAACGGCAAGACCAAACACCCAGATCACCTTGCGCCCTATCATGTCCGACAGCCTGCCCAAGGTGAGCAGAATGCTGGAGATTACGATAAGGTAGGCTATAATGACCCATTCCACCATGCCACCGAGAGGCACTCTAAAGTACAGGCTGATTTTGGGCAGGGAGATGTTCACTATACTGGCGTCCAGGGTCGCCATGAAGACGCCTATTGCCACTATAGCCAATACGCTCCATTTACTCGTTTTCATTTGACTGTACGGGGTCTCCTTGCTATTTTGCTGATAAATCAGGCATGAAGCCTGTTTCGTTTCTGTGATTTATCATGTTAATCCTGGCACATGAAGGCCAAAAGCTCACGCAGGGCTGCTTTGGCCTTTTTTATTTTAAGGACCCCAAAACATCACTGTTACATGGATGCGATGCCTTTTCAGGGAGAAATATTATGCATATGGCCGACGCTTTGATCTCTCCTGCCGTCGGCGGCGCGATGTGGGCTGCGACGGCTGGGCTTACCGTCTATAGCGCCAGGAAACTAAAGGAAGAAATGGATGAGAGGAAAATCCCTCTTATGGGCGTAATGGGCGCCTTGATTTTCGCCGCCCAAATGATCAATTTTACCATCCCCGGGACCGGTTCAAGCGGACATCTTGGGGGTGGGCTCCTCCTTGCCATCCTGCTTGGGCCTCCTGCGGCTTTCCTTACAATGGCGTCGATTCTCACGATCCAGGCCCTGTTCTTCGCTGACGGTGGCCTCCTCGCTCTTGGCTGCAATATATTCAATATGGGATTTTTCCCCTGTTTCATTGCTTTTCCTTTTATCTACAAAAAGATCGCCTCAAGCGGGGAGGGCGCAAAACGGATCCTTGCGGCGGCCCTGGCTGCTTCAATTATCGGCCTCCAATTAGGGGCCTTCGGGGTTGTAATCGAGACGGTTTTTTCAAAGATCTCCGAGCTGCCTTTGGGGACTTTTTTACTGGTGATGCAGCCTATACACCTTGCTATCGGCATTGTCGAAGGCGTTGTTACTGCCTCTCTGATCGGTTTTATCAGCAGTACCCGCCCCGAAGTTCTTGAAGCGGCAGCCGGACCCGCCCGCGGCAAACCATTTTCGATCAAACCTGTTTTGATTGCCCTGATCCTGGTCGCCGCCTTTACCGGCGGTGTCCTCTCATGGTTTGCTTCCTCAAACCCGGAGGGCCTTGAATGGTCGATTGCCCGGATCTGCGGGAATAAAGAGTTGAAAAGCCCTGAGAGCGGGGTGCATGCACTTTTGTCCAGGATACAGGAAAAAATGGCCTTCCTTCCCGATTATGATTTCAGGAAGGAAAAGCCAGAGGGACTCGCAAAGAGCGAAAGCGCGCAGGGAAAAGAGAACGCCTGGCCTTCGATGAGGACAGGGACCTCTGTCTCAGGCCTTCTGGGCGGCGCAATGTCGCTTGTCCTGGCAGGACTTATCGGCTTTGGGATAAAGATTTTCCAGGGGAGAAAAAGCGGCCGGAGGGACGGATGACGGAGGAAATTATCTCACGCGAAGGCGCGAAGCCGCGAAGAAAGAATAAAGCAAATAAATAAGCAGCGTTGCAAATTGTACTGCTGACCCAGCGGAAAATAAGCTTTTCCTTAGCGTCTTCGCGTGCAAAAAGAAGTGTGCCTCCGTCTTCGCGTGAGATTTTGATATTTGATATAGGCCTTCTGAATGTGTGTGCAATGGGAAGCATAGATTCTTCTTTTTTCGATATAGGCCGGCTCGATGCCCTTTCGAGCAAAGACAGTCCGGTGCACAGGATCGATCCTCGCCTGAAAGTACTGACCACCCTTTACTTCATAGCTATAGCCATATCATTTGATAAATACGATCCGGCCGGTCCTGTCCCCCTGCTCGTCTATCCTATGACTTTAATGATAATCGGTGAGATCCCATTCTCCTACATAGCAAAGAAATTGTTGATTGCATCCCCGTTCGTTCTCTCCGTAGCATTATTCAATCCTATACTGGACCGCTGCCCTATGCTGAATTTGGGGCCGATCAGCGTATCCGGAGGACTCGTATCGTTTGCGTCGATTATGACAAAGTATGTGCTGACTGTGAGCGCAGTGCTGGCATTGATAGCCTGTACGGGGTTGGATTCGATTTGTTCGGCCCTGGCAAGAATGGGTGTCCCGAAAGCTTTCACCATTCAATTGCTCTTTCTGTACAGGTATATCTTCGTGCTCGGGGAAGAAGCCGCGCGAATGACCAGGGCGAGGGCGCTGCGATCGTTCGGGGGTAAAGGGCTGGGGATGAGCGTCTACAGCAGCATGATCGGGCATTTGCTTTTGCGGACCGTGGACAGGGCACAAAGGATACATCTGGCAATGCTTTGCAGAGGATTTGACGGAGAAATCCGCCACGGCGAACCGTCAAAAATACGTTTGTCCGACCTGCTGTTTTTGGCGGGTTGGTGCGCTCTTTTCACGCTGCTGCGTTTATACGACTTCCCCGCGTGGCTTGGCAAAGGACTGGGAAGACTGTTATGAGCCATCACATAGTAGAGGTCAAAGAACTCAAATTCTCATATCCCGATGGAACACCGGCGTTAAACGGCGTGAATTTTCGCATAACCCATGGGGAATCCGTCGCCCTGGTCGGAGCCAATGGAGCTGGAAAGTCAACGCTTCTTCTGCATCTGAACGGATACCTGACTCCACAGGCGGGATCGGTTCGAATCGGGGATATTCCCATCACGAAAAGCACACTCAAGCAGGTCCGGCAAACGGTAGGGATGGTGTTCCAGGACCCGGATGACCAGCTTTTTATGCCCAGGGTCTATGATGACGTAGCATTCGGTCCAACCAACCTGGGCCTTCCGCCCGACGAGGTTAAACAAAGGACAATGAACGCCCTGGCGCTTGTCGGGGCCGTCCATCTCAAAGACAGGCCGCCTTACAAACTGTCAGGAGGCGAAAAAAGGGCCGTTTCGATCGCCACTGTTCTCTCGATGTCCCCAGCCATCCTGGTTATGGACGAACCCACCTCCAACCTCGATCCGAAAGCCCGGCGGCAACTGATGAGCCTCCTTGCGGAGTTCGATCATACGAAAATAATTGCCACCCATGACATGGATATGGTTCTCGATCTGTGTTCCAGGGTGATAATACTAAGAGGCGGCGAAGTTGTTGCCGATGGGGCCGCCAAAGATATACTCAATAACCGGGAACTGCTGGATTCAAGCGGTTTGGAAAAACCCTTCCGGCTTCAGGAAGCGGTTTGGAAAAACCCTTCCGGCTTCAGGGATGCCCGATATGCGGGAATAAAGGGGATTGAGGAATTAAGGAATTAAGGCTGTCAGACCCGCCGTATGTCATCCCGGCGTTTAAATTCAAGTGCTTTTGGGGTCACGAAGAGCAAGAAGGGTACACGAAGGGCATGAAGAAATTGCAAGATAAATCGTATCAGGTTCAATAGATTTCCCTTCGTGTACATTGTGTATCCTTCGCGTTCTTCGTGACCAGGTCTTTGTGGAGTGGTGTCTCATCAAGGCTGACGGATCATCCGTACAGCCGGACAGGAGTCGACCGGGATTCAAACCTGCCCGGGACGGCATCGTAGGATGCCGTCACAAAGAACACCTGCTGCATCCCCCTGGTGATAAGGCGCCACCAGCCAGAGACGGCATCCTCTTCGCAACTTGCCACCGAGACCTCTGTGACCCCCAAAGAACGGGCTGCTTCGATCAGTTCGTCCGCCGCTTGCTCAGGGACATCTTCTCTGCCTTCTGTGACATACAGGATCATTCCCTTTTTCATCGCAAATCTCCTTTTCGGGTTGAGGCGCCAGGGCCGATTAGCCCCGGACAGTAAAAAGGTTCGATAAAGCCGATCACGCTCAAGTGCTCCGCCGGGTGCATCTTTGGGCAAAAAAAAATCCCTAGAGCTATACGCTCTAAGGATTGCACCCTGGTTTGCTTGGTCCTTATGCCGGCTACCCGGTATTTCCACGTACGGGTTCGCCAAACGGCATCAGGCAGGTCTTCTGACTCACGGATCGCTCTACTCTCCGAGCCTTCCCATCTCGCTTAAGCTAAAAAAACGAAAAAGTGGCCTTGTCGGATTTCGTCCCCGTTTACAGCGGCGGGACCGTTCCCGGTTCTCACGGGATTCCCTATTAAACTTGTTTCAGTACCTGATGCTTATAAATTGTGACCATGCTTATACTGAATTTTTCAGATGATGTAAAACCTTCATTCGTGATTCGTAATTTCTAGTTGATCGAGCGTACCGCCCTGACATAGGCTCTGTCGCCCTTATTCGACGGATATACCCTCTCTACCTCCTCTCCGTGGGAGGGGTGATAGTTGAACGGGAGCAAGACACAGGGGTCGGATGACCAGTAGAGGTCTAACCGGGCGTAGGCGGCACGGGCATGTAGAGGCATCCTCAATTCGACGACTACAGCGGTGTCCAGTTCGTCGGATTTGGGCAGACGCCAATCCGCATGGTTGCCCAGCCTCAGGTTCATGCAGTATTTCTGCGCTTGTTCGAATAAGACCTCATTGCCGTTATCGCCCTTCTGCCACATTATCCGCAGTTTCCTGTCGGTGAGTGTGCCGTCTCCGTTATCCACAAACCGCCCGGTCTCAGCTCGGGAAGGTTTTTCGGCAAATGATATGAGAGGCAAAATAAATGCCATTAATATCAGGCAAAATTTGAGAGCTTTTCGCATTGTGGCGCCTCCCTTATTTACTTTGAGCCGGNNAAATCGGCTTGATATGCGACCCAGAAACCGAGAAAGGCCATGACCCCGCCGCACAGAGAGGCCAGAATCGTGAACTGGCGCATATTGCGCGCGAACAGGTGCGCAGTCAGCGCGGGGAGCAGCAGAAACCCGAACGCGATCAGCGGACCGACGCTGAGTACCGCCATCGACACGGTCAGGCCGATCAGTAAATAGAGCAGCACGTCCCAGAAGACTACGTTCTTGCGAAGTGTGATTGCCATTGGCCGATCGAAGGAGACCAGGAGCAATTCCTTGTGAAACAGTCCGAGCGTTGCCAGGACAAGCGTAAGGGTTGCCGCCGTCAGAACGAGATCGAAATTGGAGATGGTGATGACCTCACCTTTTAGCATGTCGAGCCAGCCAAGTTCGCCGTAAGGGTTTTTTGCCAGCACCAGGATGCTCAGCGAGGCGGCCACCACGTATGCAGTGCCAAGCCGGCCTTCGGGCTGACCTCGCCCGCGTCTCTCCATAAACGCGAGCACTAGAATCGCAACCAGCGAAAATGTCATCGAGCCGATAAAGGCGAGCATGTGCGCGCTCTCAGAGGGGTGGCCGCCTAGCTTGAATCCGAGCCACATGGGTACGGAGAGGGCGATAGCAACGCCGGTCGAAGAAACCTGCGGCAGTGCAACGCCCATGAACACCAGCCGGCGCATCACGAGAAACACACCGACGAGCGGGCAGGAAAATCCGACCAGCACGCTGGTGTAAACCGAATTGCGCAGGAGAAAATCGGGCGATAAAATGTGAGCTAGCGTTTCTATCATCAATTCCTAAATCCTTCGATTCCGCAATCCCTCAATCCCTGAGTTGAGCTTGTTTTTCATTCGTAATTCGTAATTCGTGAGGCTCTTGCAAAACTCCTTCATCGTCATTCCGGCGATTGACAACCCGGCCGCAACCCAATGGCTCCT
>OMOE01000155.1:0-20218 GCA_900290365.1 Syntrophobacter sp. SbD1
TATAAAATCGAATCATTAGCTGCCTAGGGGACGTTCGTTGCCCCCTGAAGTTTCACAAGAGGGATTGAGGAATTAAAAACAAACTCGCAATGCCTCAATGTCTCAATCCCTCAATTTCTAACCCTGAAAGCAGCAACCCAAAAGGAGCACGAAGAGTCACGAAGAGTCACGAAGAACGTGAAGGATACACGATCGACAACCCGGCCGCATTCCGTCGATCTGTTCGAGGGGCGACCCCTCACTCTGTTCGGGTTCCGCGTTAAACGTTCGAGCCCATGTTAGACGCTTATAGTTCGGTGTCCGATCTTTTGTGAGGACGCACGGTCGATCTTGAGGGAAATATTTCGAAATTGGTACGATTCATTTTGGAATTTCTTCAAGCTCTTCGTGACCAAAAAGTTCTTTTTGTGCAGTGGTTTTACAAAGTTAATCCCACGCTCGCACACGAAGGACTACGGAGCACACGAAGAGAGTAGAGCTTGAGTTACTAATTGATCCCCAGGTCCCTCAATCCCTCAATTCTTTTTGTGGGTTTTTCATTCGTAATTCGTAAATTCCTAATTCCTAATTGATTCTCAATTGAATCTTATGATTGAACAAATCAAGCGAACTCATTATATTAGACAGAGTTTTGCCCGGGCATCAGGTTCTTGCGCCAAAAATATCGATTAATCGAGGGGTTAAAGATAATGAATTATGATGTTGGGGTTGACATAGGATCGGTCAGCATCAACTGCATCGTTTTGGATGAAAACCGTAAGGTTGTCCTGGAGACTCCATATCTGAGACATTTTGGGCTGATCTACGAAGAAACTCACAAGCTTTTGGACCATATCCTTCAAAGTGTCCGGGCTGGTGAGCCATCCATTGTCAGATCGGTAAGCTTTACGGGTGTCCACGGAGAGTTGCTTGCGAAAAAGCTCGGTGCTCCTTTTGAAGTGGAGACAATCGCTCAGGTCTTGGGAGCCAGTCACGTGGTCCCCGGCGTGCGTTCGATTATTACGGTGGGAGGCCAGGATGCCGCTGTGTTCCAGTTGGCGCACACCGGGGACGAATGGCTGCTGGAGTCGTTCAACATGAACGGTCCTTGCGCGTCGGGAACTGGTTCATTCATTGACCAGCAGGCCGAAAGGCTTGCTCAGTCGATTTACGGGCAGGACTTTTCAATGGACCAGGAAAAGCTCCAGCAAACCCTGGAAGACTTTATCGAACTGGGTGTGAAGAGCACCTATCCGGCCCCGGTCGCATGCCGGTGTACGGTTTTTACCAAATCCGACATGATCCACCTCCAGAACAAGGGGGAGAGCCTGCCCAACATCATAGCCGGCCTTCATTTCGGAAACGCCGCCAATTACATGAGCACCATAGTCGCAAACCGGGAACTGCTGGATCCGATTATTTTCATAGGCGGTATGGCGTCAAATCAACTCCAGGTCCAGGCGTTCAGGCATTATTACCCCTCATTAACGGTCCCGGCCCGTCATGCTTCGATCGGGGCGCTCGGGGTGGCGATCCAGGCACAGAAGCAGGGGTGGCGAAACGAGCTTGACATCTCGATCCTCAAGCGAGCGGATCTTACGGTCTATGACTTTCCCAGGGCCGAGCGCCTGGAGCTTTCGATGACCGGTTTTGACCCCGAGAACAGCCTGAAGCCGTGGGTCAGGAAAAAGGGAAAGCAGGTCGAGGCCTACCTGGGTGTCGATATAGGCTCGACCACGACAAAGTATGCCCTGATTAGCGAGAAAGCCCAGATTCTGCATAAATGCTACGTGCCTACCCAGGGAAAGCCCATCGAGGTTACTCAGCGGCTTCTGCGCACATTGCACGAGGATGTCGGACAGAAGATCAAGCTCATGGCGATTGCCACAACGGGGTCGGGCCGCAATGTTGTGGGGGATTTTTTGAGTGCGGACCTGGTGATAGACGAGATTACGGCGCACGCCAGGGGAGCGGTTGAAATAGATCCTGAAGTGGACACCATATTCGAAATCGGCGGGCAGGACTCCAAGTACATAATGATAGAAAATACTTACCCGCTTGATTTCGATATGAACAAGGTATGTGCGGCAGGAACGGGCAGTTTCCTGCACGAACTTGCCAACAAGATGAAGATCAACATTGTCCAGGAGTTCCAGGAAATAGCGCTTTCTTCGCTTAACCCGATACATCTTGCCGAACGATGCACGGTTTTTATGGAATCGGACCTGGAGAGCTACCTTCAGAAGGGGGGGGAACGGCGGGATCTCATTGCAGGGCTTTGCTACGCTATCGTCTACAATTACCTTAACAGAGTAGTGGAAAAGAGACACATCGGCAAACGGATCATGTTCCTGGGCGGACCTTCGCTTAACAAGGGAATTGTTGCCGCATTCGAGAAGGTGCTAAAGCGCGGATTGCTTGTTCCCAAACATCGCGAGGTGATGGGAGCTTTTGGCGCCGGGCTGTCTGTCATGGAGCTTTTCAAAAAGCAGGGGATGGAATACCGCAGGCGGGACCTCGACCAGCTTGCTTCCATGACTGTAAATTTTACTGAAAGTATCTGCCATGCGGACAAGAAGTGCCATAACGAATGCAAGCTCAAGGTCTATAGTTTCGGGGAACGAAAGAGCGTGTGGGGGGGAGATTGCGGGCGCTATGAAACCCGGGCCGAAGGAGGCCGCGAGACCGACTATTTTCAGGTCAGGCAGGTAATTTTCGAGCAGTCCCTGATGGAGGCGGGAAACCTGCTTACCGAAGCCGAAGCTAGGCGTGAGCCAAAACCGGTGATTGGTATCCCCATGGCCTTGCACTCGCTGGAGTGGGGCGTTTTCTGGGCCCACCTTTTTTCCGAGCTTGGGTTCCCGGTGCTGATAAGTCCGAAGACCACCAACAAGCTGGCCTTTTTGGGAGTGGAAAATGTGATTTCCGAGACTTGCTTTCCGGTCAAGGTTTTCCATGGCCATGTCCGCTATCTTATGGACCGTGCTGAATACCTGTTTCTGCCCAATGTTGTAAACACACCTGTTCCGCAGTCCGATGAAATCGGGTATTCCTGTCCATTGGTTCAGAGTTCCCAGTATATGACAAAATCAGCTCTCAACATTGCGGACGAAAGGATCATCGGGCCTACGCTCCATTTGAAGGAGGATCCTGCGAACCTGGTCTTTGCATTCGAAAAGGCATTTCCCGCAGCCTTGAGACCCCGCAGGACCGAGCTGAGAAGTGCAATACTCAGAGCGCTGACAAGACAGACGGAGTTTCGCCGCAAGCTCACCGAGACCGGTAATGAAATAATCGAGGGCATTGATCCGGCGGAGCCCGTGTGGATCGTCACCGGACGCCCATACAACCTCCACGATGAGCGGCTGAACCTCCAGCTTGGAAAACAATTGGCAAAGTTGGGCATCAAGGCGCTTCCGATGGATTTTGTGAACTCGGATTGCGAAGACATGACAGATTTCAAACGCATGTTCTGGGGACTGGGCGCCAGAATTATCAGGACGACGAAAAAAGTGGCTCGAACCCCGAACTGGTATGGCGTTCATCTTACGAATTTCAGTTGCGGGGCGGATTCCTTTATTGAACATTTTTACCGTCACCTGCTCGGGGGAAAGCCCTCCCTTATCCTCGAGCTTGACGAACACAGCGCGGTTGCAGGATTGCTAACCCGGGTGGAGGCCTACCGCAACGTGGTAAAGAACCTTCAGGAAAAGCGGCAGGCCGCAAAACTCGACCCGGACGAACCGGATTCACTGGAAGAGGCAGGGTAGTTCTTCGTTTTTAGCACTATATAGGTCCTGTCGAGCATGTTAGTACTATCTTTATGAGAGGAATAAATGGCCGTTTCGGGAAAGCAGCATTTCGAACGATTCCACAAGGTCAAACAGTTTGATGTAACCGGCAAGAAACTGCTCATCCCGGACATGTCTCCGTTTGCATCCCGGTTGCTTGCTGCCTCTTTTCGCGCTGTGGGGGTAAATGCCCTCATTATGGAAACATACAAGGGGCTGGCGCTCGGAAAAGAATTTACTTCGGGCAAGGAATGCTTCCCCTGCCAGGTGACGCTCGGCGATATCCTTTATTATTTGCGTGGTGAAAAAGAAAGGCTCGGTGCATCTTTTTCGCCGGATAATTACGTTTATTTTTTACCCGAGGCTGACGGCCCGTGCCGTTTCGGCATGTACAACAAGATGCAGCGCCTCGTTTTGGACAGGTTCGAAGAGTTTCGAGACGTGCCCATTACCTACGTATCGACCCGAAACTCCTACTCGGCGGTTGACATCATGCCCCCGGAGGCAGCGTCCATATTTAGAAGGCTGACTTACCTGGTTATAATTATTGCGGACGTATTTGACCGAATCGTGTGGCGTGTGCGGCCGTACGAACTTCGCCCCGGTTTGACGGATTCCTTTATGGAAAAAGCGCTTGGGGCGGTGGTTGCCGAGGTCGAACAAAACGGAGCGTCGTTGGAATTCCAAAGACTTTTTGCTATTGTTGAAGATGCGGCATCCACTGCCAAAACATTTATCGATAGCAGGCAGCCAAGGCGTCCGTTGATCGGGATCATCGGAGAGATTTATGTCCGCACGCACCCGGAGTCCAATCAAAATATTGTACGAGTCCTCGAGGGGTTCGGTGCGGAGGTTGTGGTAGCCTCTGTAGCAGAGTGGATAAACTACATAACCTACGATATTGCCAGAGAGCAGAAGCGCCATTTGAAGCTAGCCCTGTTGAAGCTGGATTTCGCTTCTCTGAGAGGTAATCTGAAGGATTTGATTTCCACTCAAATCGAGAAATATTATCAAATGTGGCGCCAGTCCCAGGTTTACAGGCGGGCGCTCAAGCATCTGGACATTCATAAAGATCACGGCATAGCGGATCTTGAAAAACGGCTGAATCGGAATCGACTCTTCAGCTTTGATATCGGGACCGAATCGGCATTGAGCATCGGGGCGGCGCTGGAGCAATTACACGCAGGATATAACGGAGTTGTAAACATATTTCCCTTCACCTGTATGCCCAGCGCAGTTTGTACGGCCGTTCTCAAACCGCTTCTAAACAAAATGCGTATGCCCTACATCGATGCGCCTTATGATGGGGCAATTCAGCCTAACCGGGAAATCGCGCTGCGCACATTTGTCTACCAGGCAAAACAGCACCTCGATTCCCGGACCTCGGGCAACGGAAACGGCAAGGCAACGAAATGTCATATCAAACAATGATCATTAACGCGATCCACTCGGAAGAGTTCCGGATCGCAGTAACAGAAGGCCACACTCTCGAACATTTCTTCATAGAAACGGCGACACGCGGCAAGATCGCCGGAAACATCTACAAGGGTATAATAACCCACATTCAGTCCAGCCTGCAGGCGGCCTTCGTAAATTACGGGGTCGAACGCAACGGGTTTCTCCCCTTCCCTGAAATCCACCCCGAATATTACGATTCCGACTCGGCCGATGACAATGCCAGAATCCAGGACGTGATCCACACGGGTCAGGAAGTGCTGGTTCAGGTGGTCAAGGAGGAGTTGGGAACAAAGGGAGCGCTGCTGACCACCTACGTCTCGCTCGCCGGACGGGATGTTGTGCTGATGCCCGGCCAGGACCAGCGCGGAGTTTCCAGAAAGATAGAAAACGGGGACAGGCGGGATCGGATGAAAGAACTCGCCAGAAGTCTCAAGGTCCCGGAGGAATTCGGCGTCATCCTCAGGACCGCGGCAGAAGACCGAACCAAGCGTGAGGTTATCAAAGACCTGGACCACCTTATAAAGATCTGGGAGGAAATAAAAAAGAGGGTCCAGGAATCTACCGCCCCTTGCCTCATCTATAAAGAGCAGGACCTTGCGATTCGGGTGATTCGCGACTATTTCGCCATTGGAGTCAAGAATATCCTTGTCGATGATAGAGAAGTTTATCGAAGGGTGAAAGATTTTTTGGGGATCATCAGCCCAAGGAACCAAAAGACGGTGAGGCTCTATAAGGAAGAGGGGCCGATTTTCTCCAGGCATAATCTGGAAGAGCAGATCGCTCAAATATTCCGTAAAAAGGTGCCGCTTAAATCCGGCGGGCATCTACTGTTCGATCCCACCGAGGCGCTTGTTTCAATCGACGTGAACTCCGGTCGCACCAGCGCTGAAGGCGCTGTGGAAGAGATGGCGTTCAAGGTCAATCTTGAGGCTGCGATCGAAATACCCCGCCAGTTGAGGCTGCGGGACCTTGGCGGACTCGTGGTGATTGATTTGATCGACATGCGGGAACAAAGGCATGCACGTGAAGTCGAACGCAGGTTCAAAGAAGAAATTAAAAGTGACAAGGCGAAGATTTCTGTGGGGCGAATCTCAAAGTTCGGCCTGCTCGAATTGTCGCGCCAGCACCTCGGGCTCAACATACTGCGCGGTTCCTACAGGGAATGCCAGGTATGTCAGGGAAGCGGCCTTGTGCGCTCAACGGAGACAACGGCCCTTGACTATTTCCGAAAAATCTGGATGACCCTTGTGCAGAAAAGACCCGCGATTTTGAAGGCAGTGCTGCCCGCCGATGCCGCAGGCTATCTATTGAACCGAAAGCGTGCCGAAATCGCAAATCTGGAGAGCATATTCAAGGCCGACATAATAATAGAGCCTTCCGCGACGGCGCTGTCACACGAAGGTTATATTGAAACAATGCCGCACGAACTCCAGACGTAGAAATAGGAATTTCAATACGAAGGGAAGCCCATGAAGAAAATCCTGACAATATTCCTGTCGCTTCTGTTGGTGCTGGTTGTGGCGTATGGGGCCGCCAGCTACTGGATCGGGGGCCAGGCCATCAAGCAGCATGATCAACTGATATCGCAGATCAACCTCTCAAATGTTTTGCAGGCTACGACCAAGAGCTACGAACGCGGCCTTTTCAAATCAACGGTCCTGACCACATTTACCCTGACTCGCCCCGAGAACACAGGTCTGTATGAATTTGGTATCGTCAGCTCCATCTACCATGGACCTTTGGTCTTTTTGGAAAACCCTCATCTGAAATGGGGCCTGCGACCCGTTCTGGGTGTAATCCGATCGCGGCTGGCGCCCGATGATTCGGCAGAAGCCTTGAAAAAGGCGCTGGAAAGTGTTCCCGAGCTTAGATCTTCCGAGGCCCTTACTGTCCTTTATTTCGATGGGAGTGCGCAATCATATTTGGAAGTACCCCCCTTTGAAAAACAGTTCCCGGCAGACCAGGCCGGACAAGCTGAGGTGCAATGGGGCGGCTTCACCGCCGAGTCAAAACTTGATGGGGCGCTTGGCAAAGTTACCGCCAGCTATAGCCTCCCGTCTATGCAGGTGAAGCAAAAAGATTCTCTGGTGAGTATAAAGGATCTCAAGGGCGATCTGAATTCACAGCCCGGCATAAAAGGAATTCATGTCGGATCGGCTTCCCTTTCCGTCGGCAATATCGAGGGTAGCGGGCAAGACAATGCCCCGTTTAGCATGAGGTCCTTCGAAATAAAGGCCGAATCCGGGGTTTACGGCGAAACTGTTGGTGTATCCATACGGCTCAACCTTGATAAAGTCAATGCGGAGGGCATGGCGATTGGGCCTTTCGCCTTGGAGTTCGAGGCGCGGAAACTCGATGCTGAAGTCCTTTCCCGTTTTCAAAAGCTTGCCCCGCAAATTCAGAAAAAAGTTGCAGAGCAAACCGAGGGAGCCAAAGAGGAAATGGAAAAACTGGTCTCCGGGCTCATGGCAGATCTGCTTGCAAAGTCCCCGGAGTTTGAAATAAAGCAGCTAAATGTGATGACGGACAAAGGAGATCTGAGCGGCAGGGCAAAACTGACCTTCAACGGCCCCGGCCTCCATCTCGGGGCAAACATCCTGGCTCTTCTCGCCAGTATCGACGCAAGCGCGGATCTTTCGGTTTCCGAACCGTTGTTTTTGCTAATAGCCGAAAACGCGCTCCGGGACGGCTCGGCGCCTCAACCTGAAGAAGCGGCGAAAGCAAGCGCCACCGGGCTTGTAGACGGCCTTATAGCGGCAAATATAATGGTTCGAAGTGATGATTCATTCAAATCCAACGCGACCTACAAGCACGGCGTTGTGACTGTTAATGGGCGAAAGCTCGACTTATCCAAGCTGAAGTAAACCAATCGAGTTACCTGCTGACAATGGAGATGTTTTCTTCCCGACTGTCGGGCAGCAGGTCTTCAAACGAGTGGTTGAGCAGTTCATCTCTCAGGCCCATCGGACCTTCCGTGAATATCCTTGCGTCCATCAGCCCGGGAGGAGATTTCATGACCGGTTTGAAATCCATGTGGGAAAGGATGTCCTTTTCGAGGTCGATGCCCGGGGCGATTTCGATAAGTTCCAAGCCTTCGGCGCAGAGCGAGAAAACACATCTTTCTGTGACATAGAGCACCGGCTGGTTCGCTTTGGCCGCATGGCGCCCGCTAAAGGTCTTCTGCAATACCCGGTCAACGAACTTGGCTTCTTTGCCTTCCTGGAGTATCCTCAGTTTGGAGTCTGCGACCTCAACCTCGAGGCCCCCAGCCGTAAAAGTGCCCACAAAAACCAGATTTTTCGCATTCTGGCTGATATTTATAAAACCCCCCGGCCCCACGAAACGCGGGCCAAATTTGCTGACGTTCACATTGCCTTCCCGGTCGATTTCCGCAGCCCCCAGGTAAGCAATATCCAACCCGCCGCCATCATAGAAATCGAACTGGTAGGGCTGGTCGATCAGGCAGTCCATATTGGTGCCCGTGCCGAAATTATAGCCGCTGTTAGGCATTCCGCCGATTACGCCCGGCTCGGCGGTCAGAGTAAGATAGTCGATTACTTTTTCTTCGTTTGCAACCAGCGCCACCCCTTCAGGCATTCCGATTCCGAGGTTTACGATAGCGCCCGGTTTGAGTTCGAAGGCGGCACGCCTGGCGATAATCTTGCGCGCGCTCATCTCCATCGGGGGGATCGAGGCCATTGGGACCTTTATTTCGCAGCTATAGGAGGGATTATAGGTCTCGGCAAAGGTTTGCCAATGGTTTTCCGGCTTGGCTACAACCACGAAATCGACCAGGATGCCGGGAATTTTTACCTCGCGCGCATTGAGATTTCCACGCTCGGCAATTCTTTCGACCTGCACTATGACGATTCCGTTGGAGTTCCTCGCCGCCATCGCCATGGAGAGGTTTTCGAGGGTCAGCGCTTCCCGCTCCATCGTGATGTTGCCGTCAGGGTCGGCGGTCGTGCCCCTGAGCAGGACCACATCGATGGGGAAGGCTTTGTAGAGAAGATATTCTTTCCCCCTGAGCGTTATCAGTTCGATCAGGTCCTCCCCCCGGGTTACGGTGAGTTCATTGAGCTTGCCGCCTTCCTCCCTGGGGTCTATAAAAGTGCCCAATCCCACGCTGGATATCGTACCGGGCTTGCCGGCCGCTATATCTCGAAAAAGGTGCGTGACGATACCTTGCGGAAGATTGTAGGCCAAGACCTTATTGGCCCTGATGAGCGTCTGAAGTTTGGGCGCCAGCCCGATATGTCCCCCGATGACTCTTCCCACCAGGCCCTCATGTCCCAGATGGTTGAGTCCCCTGTCTTTGCCGTCTCCCTGGCCGGCGGCGTACACAATGGTAAGGTCTCGGGGTCTTCCGGTACTCAGAAATTGATCCTCGATCCGGATGGCGATCTCCTCGGCAAATCCCGCTCCAAGGAAACCTTCCGTACCGATAGTGTCTCCATCGCGAATCATGCTCACCGCATCTTCGGCCGAAACGATTTTGCCCTTTTCCTTCTTGAGGGCCGCTGCGGGGGAGAGCACCGGACGGGACTTTTCACTTGTTGGAGACGTTTGCGGCATTTTGTAATACTCCTTTTCTACTTATGCCTTTTTCGCTGGCGACGCGACAATCCCCTCATAGGTCTCTTCGATCGTCTGTTGATATGTCTCAGTGGCAAAGTAGAGGGACACAACGGTTATAAGCGCCAGGACCATCATGTAGATACCTACAGGCCAGAACGAGCCGTTGTAAATTTTAAGCAGCCAGGTAGATACAAGCGGCGTAAGCGCCCCGGCGAATATGGAGGCCAACTGGTAGCCCAGCGAAGCCCCGCTGTACCTGACGCGTGCGCTGAACATCTCCGAGAGGAAACTGGCCTGAGGGCCGTACATGGCCGCGTGACCCACCGCCAGCCCAACCGTAACTCCCAGCGTTGCGAGCCAGGGGTCTTTAAATCCTATTATCCAGAAAAACNNAACCGCGCCAAACATGTAAACCGGGCGCCTGCCAATTTTGTCCGAAAGCAAGCCGTAAAGAGGAATGGTAAATACCTCGATGCTGGCTGCGATAGTTACGGCGGTCAGGATCATCGACCTTTCGATCTTCAACACACTCGTAGCATATGCAAAAACGAAGGCGGCATAGATGTAGAAAAGCCCGTTTTCAGCAAAGCGCACGCCCATTGCAAGCAGCATGTTCTTCGGATGCTTTGTGATCGCCTCGATAATCGGCATCTTTGCTTCTTTTTTGGCGTTCTTAATTTTTTCAAACGCCGGAGACTCCGCGATTTTTGTCCGTATGAACAAGCCGACCGCTACAAGAACGACGCTGAGCAGAAATGGCACCCGCCATGCCCAGGCAAGGAATTNNGCCTGTTTTCCGGCGCGTGTTCCACCGCCATCAGGACCGCGCCGCCCCACTCGCCGCCAAGGGCGAAACCCTGAAGCAGCCGGCATGCTACAAGCATAATGGGCGCCCAGATCCCTACGGATTGATAGGACGGGAGCAAACCAACCGCCGTCGTGCCAACTCCCATGATCAGCAGCGTCAAATAGAGCATTGTTTTTCGGCCTATACGGTCGCCGAAGTGCCCGAAGACCATCCCGCCAACAGGCCGGGCAATGAACCCGATTGCAAAGGTCGCAAAAGCGGCAATCGTTCCCACCATCGGATCGAATTGCGGGAAGAAAAGCTTGTTGAATACCAGTGCGGCTGCTGTTCCATAGAGAAAAAAGTCATACCATTCGATCGCCGTGCCTATCAAGCTGGCGAACGCAACTTTAACGTGCCCCCCTTTAAGAGCAGTACCGCCTTCAACCCTTGCATTCATGCCCATGTGAGTCCCCCCTTAGAGTTTTCGGTTCTCTGTTCTCAGTTCTTGGTTCTTGAGAAGAGCAATTCCAGTGCCAAATCTATAGATTGGCCAGTGGCGTTGATTTGCGAGGTGGATGAAAAGCCGTGGGCTGCAAAATGTAGCCAAATAGTTACAGATAAAAACCAGTGCAGGCTCAGCAGGTGATATATACGAGCCATGTTGAAGTCTTACCCGGAAAATGTAGCTAATGTGGTACATGTACCCTAATAGGTACGGTGGGCTGATAGCTTTTGCCCTGGTAATCTTAGAAAGACCTTATCTTTGTGAGATTAGCCGTCCAAAAACTCCTGTTCACAAGAATCCCTCAATTCTTAAAATTCGTTTTAATCCCGTGCCGCTTCAACTTGTCATAGAGTTTCACGCGATGGATTTGCAAAATGGAGGCGGCCTTTGTCTTGTTGCCTCCCGCAGCATCGAGGGCCGCTATGATGGCTTTTCGTTCCGCTTCGGCCCTGGCGTGCGACAGGGTGTTCGGGGCCAGGCCGGCGTGCAGCTTCGGGATTGAGCGCCGGAGGTAGCCGGGAACGTGTTCGGTCAAAAGCGTTTCTCCCCTTGTCATGGCGGCGGCCCGTTCGAGCACGTTTTGCAACTCGCGCACATTTCCCGGCCAGTTGTAGGACTTGAGCGCTTCAATGAGTTCGGGTGAAATCGTCCTTTTTGGCTCGCCTGTATCATTTGCGAGCCTGGTCAAAAAACTTTCGGCTATTGCCTCGATATCTTCGGGCATTTCCCTAAGGGGCGGCACGCGAATCGGGATCACATTTACACGGTAGTAGAGGTCTGGGCGGAAGCTTCCGTCATTTACCAGGTCTTCGAGCGGTCTTCCGGTTGCTGCGATAATGCGGATGTTAACCGGACAGGTGACTGTACCCCCGACCCGTTCGACCTCGCGTTCCTGAAGGACCCGCAAAAGCTTGACCTGCATAGCCTGGGGCATATCGCCGATTTCATCGAGAAAGAGTGTGCCCCCCTGGGCCAATTCAAATTTTCCGGGTTTGCCGCCCCTTTTGGCGCCAGTGAACGCGCCCTCCTCGTAGCCGAAAAGCTCGGATTCGAGAAGCTCGGCGGGAACGGCAGCGCAGTTGAGCTTTATAAAGGGGCCGCTTCGGCGATGGCCGGAGGCATGGATGGCATGAGCAAAGAGTTCTTTGCCCGTTCCGGTTTCTCCGAAAACCAACACTGTCGAATCGGTCCGGCCGGCCCTGAGCGCTTCGAGTTTGGCGGAACTGATGGCCTGTCCGGAGCCGACAATGTTGGCCATTGTATACCGTGCTCCACGAAGTTGGGTCAGCTCTTTTTCGTAATATTTCACCTTCGATTCGAGTACTTTTAGCTTGGAGGCGAGTTGGTAGAGTTGCTCGACGTCCTTGAAAACAACACGTCCGTAGGCCCCTACCACCCGGCCTGCATCCATTAGCGGCACCCTGTTAACAATCAGCTCACGGCCTCTGATGGTCTGCTTTTCCCCCATTTCGGCCTCGCCGGTGTGAGCCACAATATGCATCCGGGTGTTCTCGATGACTTTGGTGACATGCCGTCCCACTGCCCGGAAGACAGTAGTGCCGTTGAACTTTGCGTAATCCTCGCTCATCATGGTGATGATACCGTTTGAGTCAACGACCACCATCCACTCGCCGGCGCCCGACAGGATTTCTTCGAGGGTGCGCACGATCGTCTTGGTGGAATCGAGCTCCCGCGAGATTTTCTCCATTTCTGTGATATCCTGGAACAAGGAGACCGCGCCTATCATCGCTCCCCTGTGAATGATCGGGGAGCGGTTGGTGAGCACGCTGCGCTGCCCCATCACCTGAATTCGGCCCATCTCGGGCCGGCAGGTGTTGAGGACGTTCACAAGACCGGCATTAGGCAGTACTGAAAGAAGGTGTCTGCCGAGGGCCTGCTCTCTGGATACACTCATGAGCCTGCCGGCAGCTTCATTGAAGACAATTATCGCAGCATCGAGGTCGATGGCGACGATTCCAACAACCAGGGAGTCCAGGATCGACTGGAGAAGGGGAATATCTCCGCCAAATTGATCATCGAATTCCATTTGACCCCTCGCTGATCCTACTTTTTTAATTCTACTTCCAGTTGGATGGGCTTATAGAGGTAGACAAGACGCCCCTGATCGGAATTTTCTCCCAGGGTGAGCAGCACGGAGACGTTGGTGCTGTCCCATATCAGTTTGGAAGGAGTATCGTCGGGTTTGGCCGGAGAACCGATCTCTTTTGTGAGCATTTCCTCGATTCTCTTGAAACCGACGGCGGGGAAATAGACCATACCCATGTAGAAGCGGCCCTTGTAGAAGCCATATATCACCTGCTCAAGGCTGACCTCACCCATTTTAAGCTGCCCCTTGCCCGCCAGCCCCAGGTCGTCTCCCTTTTCATATAAAATAATGTTGCCGTCGTCGGCAATTTGATTGAGTCCGGAAATAGAGGCTGCTTGCACACCCCACTTGATGCTGCGGAAGGCCTCAGGCTCGCTTGCGGCCGGCGAGCCGCAGCCGAGAAGAGAGAACATTAAAAAAGCGGCCATGCATAAGCCGACGGCTGCGAGTTGTCGGGGCGGTTTCATATGATTTTCTCTCCTTAGCTGACCGGATCTACCCGGCCATGTTCAGATCTCCGGTTTCCTTTTCGACCAGCTTCGCTTTGGCTGATGATAGTGAGCCGTCGTCAGCGTCCAAAATTGTCTTGAGACCCTTCTTATACCATTTTATGCCCGATTTGGTAGCTAATGTCAGCTCCTCCACATCGCCGGGGAGGCGGTCCTCCGAGCACCTTGCCAGGATATGCACCTTGCTGTCGGAATCGAGCGCGGAATGGCCCGCGACAAAGCGCACGAATGCGGCCCACTCAGCCGGCGTCGGTCCGCTCCATTTCCGCATCGTATGAAACAGGCGATAGCAAACGATCGCGGCTTCGCGATCTTCTTCATGCTGAAACCGCTTTCCGCTGAACAGCCGTATGGCTTCTTTTCCAATCTCGTTTGTAAAGGTCAGGTAAAACCACCTCATGATGAAGAAATAGCCTTCGCGCGTAAGCTCGCGCCCGGCCCAGTAGAGCGGGTTGGCGATATTTTTCACATTTATGGCGAACTTTGCGGCCTTATAGAGTTTGGGATTTTTCCTGAAAAGCTTTAAGACCGGGTTTTCGTTAATTTTTAGATATACCTGGTAATAACGTTGGAAATCGCTCAGTTTGCGGTCTCCAATAAATTTCACCGGAATCGTCGAGGTGAGTCTTGCCAACCGGCTGCTTACCCGCTTCACCAGTTCCAGGGTATCCGAAAGGGATGCTTCGTATTCGGGCTGAGCGGCTTCCGGGTGGTAGAGGGCGCCGACCCTGCGCACGATGTCGATGGCCCGCTGATTAAGGGCGTCCAATCCAAGTTGAAGCTCACTTTCGGGAAGGTCCCAAACTTCATCCCGGATTTGGGCCACAAAGGCGAGCGCCTGTTGTTCCAGGGCGCCCGGCAGGGGCAGCAGATCCAGCTCGTGATCTTCAGCGAACCGGGTTTCCAGCATTTGCCTTATGCGCCGCCTCACATACCATCGCAATACGAAAACGACGCAGATGGTTGCGAGCGAGACGAGTATGAGAAAAGCGCTCAACCAGTGCTCATGGATCAGGTATGTTAATGTGTCGAAGCCGGTTTGATTCATCGATTGCTTTTCGGGTCACGACCGTTCTAATACTTACCGGGAACTTTGCGCAGGAGGCGGGGCCTTTGCGTCCTCGGGCGCCGTTTCACCCTCATCGATCCATCGTTTAAGTTGCACAAGCGTATCGGTTTCCCAGCCCGGAGTCAGCCTTTCGGCAAGAAAGCGCATGTAGAGCGTTTCCAGGGCAGACAACACTTCCTCTATAAAGTACATCTTCTCAAGAAATCGGCCGTCGGGGTCTTCCTGACCGTAGTCGGGAAGCTGCTTTGGGGTTTTGAGGCTTTTTAACGCCCACAATGAACTGTCCAGGGTCAAAAGATATTCGTTTTCGCCAACTACGATCATCAGTTGAGCTTCATCGACCACCTTGCCCTGTCGCAGCCCGGTTCGGGCTTCGTGGAGGAAATTGGCCTGCGTGGTGCATACCACCCGCTCTTTCCTGTCGCCCGGCAGGACAAGGACCATGCGCTCCCCCAGATGAATGTTGGCTATCTTATCCCCCGCCTGAATCGCCCCTCCCATCCTCTCGATGTAAAACCATACCCAGGTTAGAAACTCCGAACCCAGGAAACGTCCGTCGTTCAGGGCGGAGGGGGACTTGAGCGAAACAAGGGAGTCGAGGATATCCTTTTGAGCCGCTGTGAGCGGAAGCATGTTAAAGGCCCAGGGAGCATGATAGAGGGGGACCGGGTAGATATGGAACTGCCGTTCGAAATACTCCAGGAAGGCGTCCATCATCTTGGCGCCTGCAGTCCCCAGGATCATCATGTTGCGTGCAGGGTTCCAAACCACCTCCGCAGCGCCAGGCTGAGGAAAAGCACGGTTTAGCAGGTACTCTTGCATGTTTTCCTGGATTTCCTGTTTTTCCGACTTGTTCGGCCATTTGCCGTTGTGCTCGTCGCGGTATTTTTGCACCGATTGTCTCACAAACTGTTTGAGCACCATAGCCGGCACTTTTTTCTGGTCCAGCCGGAAATTGAAAGCCACATATTCGCCTTTCCGATAGGAGCCGTAGGAGAAATTCGAATCGAAAAAGTCCTCCCAGGATGCAAATCCCGCAACCTCGACCCGGGAGTCGTCCGGTTCGGCAAAAGCTCCTCCCCGGAGCTTTTCATCGACCAGGCTCCAGAAATCGTCAACGTCGGGTTCGGGTACGAAAAAACGGGTAAATGTGGCTGAAGAAGAACTGATGGCCATAAGATCTCCCAAATAATAAAGCCGGTCCCCACCGGCTTGGTTGTCTTTTCAGAGCAGTCTCGGGGATAGAACTGAGCGTATGTCAGTGTCTATCCAAAACGACGCTGCAAGTCAAACGATAGTTTTCCGGGGCTCATTGCGTCACGCAAGTCAAAACTTTACCGTCTTGACGATCATTTCGAATTCCTGGACTTCTTCGGGAGTCAGTTCGATGCGGAGCAGTTTTTTATGGACCCATATGGGGCACTGCTCGTGAAGGGCCAAGGCCACCGCATCGCTGGGCCGCGAATCGAAGACTACCAGTTCACCGTTTATATGGGCGTAAACTTTCGCGTAGAAGGTATTTTCGCGCATCTCGGAAATTTCGATCTTTTCGAATCTCACACCGGCTCGTTTCAAAATTGTCAGGTAAATGTCATGCGTGAGAGGCCGTTTGGGTTCGACCAGACCTTTTTCTTTCGCTATTGCTGTAATTTCGGCGTCGCCAACGAACATGAGAAAATAATGACTGTCTTCTTCGGACCGTTTCAAGATGACCATATTTCCCTGGGTCCTGTCGGTTTTAATGAGGACTTCTCCGATTTCGACATACTCGTTAGAATCCATTTTTTTGCCTCCAATCCTACTCACTTAAAATGTTAAGCAGCCAGTCGGACAATGTCAGTAAGCGCGCCGCCACAATGAGAATTCCAGGTCCGGTCCCCTGTCCGCTGTGCAGATGCAGGCCGAATGCCTCATTATTGCAGTCCCATTTGCAATCCTGATATTTACATTATAACTGTATAACTTTAAAAGTACTTTTCAAGACTGGAAAAAATGACGCTTGTCAAGCCCAAGGTGAATTTTTCCATTCAGTGTGGTAGAATAGACTCTGGATAAAACGCAAAAGTGGGTGAGATGGCAGAGACTGAACTTTACGGAAAATCGGATCTGGCAATTCCTGCAATGGCAGGAGACACGCACTTCTTCGACTTGGCCGAATTCCGGTCTCGCATGTCTAAAAGCCTCGATCCTGCCGTCCCCGGTAATGTTCTTTTTTTCGAAGCCCTCGATTTTGCCTCAGAGCTGCACGCTGGCCAGCGCAGGAAATCCGGCGCCCCTTATATCAGTCATCCCTGTGCGGTGGCCGAAATCCTGGTCAGAGAGATGCACTTCAAAGAACCGGTGCTTTTGGCAGCGGCCCTCCTGCACGATGTCGTGGAAGACGTCCCATGGATATCACTGGAAGATATTGAGAACCGCTTCGGAGCGGTGGTCGCCGAACTTGTGGACGGGGTCACCAAACTGGCCAGGTATCATCTCGACCGCGCTTCCCTTAAAGACCTGACGCACAGCAAAATTTTCATAAGCGCCAGCCGCAGGCTGGGGGTCTTGATCATAAAGCTGGCCGACCGGCTCCATAATCTGAGGACACTTCATTACCTTCCACTGACCAAGCGGCAGCGCATCGCCCAGGAAACAGTCGACGTGTATGCCCCGGTTGCGGCGCGGCTGAATTTATACCCTCTCAAAAGGGAACTATACCACCTGGCGCTCTCTTTTCTTTATCCAAAGAAGAGCAAGAAGATTCTCCATGTAATGCGGGACCTGCGCAACTCGCCTGCCGTGGCAAGCCTTGAGACCTCGCTTTCTGAAATTCTCGCCGAATCCGGGGTCGCCGCCGATATCCGCACACGCGCCAAAGGACTCGGGAGCTATTACAACCCGCATAAGCGGACCCTGGACCCCGGATATCCTGAAAATTACGTTGATTTCATCGTTATCCTCCACACTGAGCAGATCACCGACTGCTACAAAGTGCTCGGCCTCGTGAACAACAATCTTGCGGCAATTCCCAGGAGCCTTCGGGATTTTATCGCCAATGCCAAGGCGAACGGATACAAGAGCCTTCACACCCGGGTTTATCTCAACGGAAACAATTACCTGATCAAGATTAGAACAGTGGAGATGGAGAATTGGGCAAATGGGGGAGTCCTTCGCGCGTGGGAGTCCCAAAAGGGGCTTACCGACGACCACTGGCTGGAAATAAGCGAACTGTTGCGCGATATAGGAGAATACGGGGGCGCCGCCACACATCGAAAAGATTTGATCCGGCTCTCGGAAGCCGAAGAAATCTATACTTATAGCCCGGCCGGTGACACTTACTATCTTCCCAAGGACAGCATAGTGCTTGATTTTGCCTATCGCATCCATTCCGAACTGGGCGATAAATGCGAGGGCGCGCTGATAAATGGCAAATGGACGCCAATAACCGGACAGTTGAAAGATGGAGACTCAGTTGAAATCCTTACTTCAGAGGAACCGCTCGACATTGACACTGACCTCGAGGCGCTCTGTAAGACCCCCAAAGCGCGGACGGCCATCAACAGACGGCTGCACCAAAAGCGGCTGAGGTTCGCGCAGCAGGCAGGCAGGGACATTCTGCTCCAGGAAATTGTGCAGCATAAACTCTCCTCATCCGTCCTGGAGGGAGAAAACATCCGGCTGATTTTGGAGATACTCAACGTAAAGGACCTCCAGGAATTATACCTCCATATAGGCCAGGACCTTGTCTCTCCGCAGCTTGTTATTTATTACCTGGAGGGTCAGAAGGTTGAGGGACCGGGCAGGCAGGGCGAAGCGGAAGGCATGGGGCGAAACACGCTGACGGTTTCCAGTCTGGACAAGGCTGTTTTCAAATTCGCGCGCTGCTGCAATCCTCTGCCCGGGCAGGACCATGTGCTTGCAACCCTTAGCGAAAGGGGTATAACTTTTCACCACCGGGACTGTCATGACCTTCACGAAAGACATTCCCTTTTGGTGCAGCAAATGCTTCAGGTCCACTGGGACCTGGGCGCACCCTGGCGCCACCCGCTGGCATTCCGGGTCCAGATCGGCCGGATGGGCATACGAGAGCTGCTCCCGGTACTCTCCGGGATGCCGGGGGATGTTCGGATAGAACAGATGACCAGCGGTTTGGACAAGCATGGTCATGAGTTCGTATCGCTGAGCGTCGTCTTTCACAATTTCGGCGAGGTGAGGCAATTTTTCGGCCGACTGCCAAGTGAAATGACAGTAGTAGAGGATTTCGGCCGAGAAACTTCAAAGCGAAATTAAAAAGGAATCAATGGAGCAGCCTGTTTTCCAGGTTTTCACCGAAAGCTTTACTGGCGAGGCTTTTCAGTTTGTCTTTCTTTAGGCCGGCCACTTCTACCAACAAAAATTGAATCCAAACGCCGCACAAAAAGCTGACCACGTTTTCGTCGCTGACGAAAACCTCATCTTTGAGCTTCTCGTCGCAGATCGCTTCGGTGGCAAGGCTCATGACGCCGCTTCGCAGCGTCCCTTCCCCGAGGCATTTGACTCCCTTGCGGTAAAGCTTATCCATTTCCCGGGCCTGGACAACAATGACGCAAGCCTTGTCGCAGGCATCGATCAAATTCATTTTCTTTGCCTTCATAAGCCTCTTTTTCCAGCTTTCTTCTTCTTGGAGAGATTTCAACCAAGCGGGTTAATGTTTATCTTTCGTCCCTATGGTATCATTTCAAGTCAGTCCTGGAAACACAGAAACAAGCTTCGACTCAGAGCATGCCGCTTTTTTGTTGACAAAACATCCGAGCATTACCTTATTATGCTCGCTTCAATTGCGGTGGGTTTCCGGGTGCGAACCTGAATTGGAAAGGAGCTTTCATGCGAACGCGTAGTGTGAATCTTTGGGGCACTCCCAGAAGTGTGTGTTTTGCATTCTTGATTTGGACGGTTTTTCTCTTTTACAGTCAAAATGCTCATGCGGCGGTTCCGCCATCGTTCGCCGACCTTGTCGAATCGGTCAAAGACTCGGTGGTTAATATTTCAACCACCCAGACGCTCAAGGAAAATCCTATGCAGCCTTTCCTTGGACCTAATTCGCCTTTCCATGAATTTTTCGGCGAAAAAGAGTGGAAGAAATTTTTCGGCGAGATGCCCCAGGCACAAATGAAGACCCACGCCCTCGGTTCGGGTTTTTTGATAAGTGATGACGGATTGATTCTGACTAACAATCATGTCGTCGAAAAGGCCGATGAGATCAAGATAAAGACCATAGATGGAAGTGAATATGATGCCAAAGTGGTGGGAAGGGACCCCAAGACAGACATCGCCCTGATACAGATACAAGCTAAACCTAAGGGAAAACTGCCCGCACCGGCAAAACTGGGGGATTCGGAAGCGATTCGAGTCGGCGACTGGGTAATAGCCGTGGGTAACCCTTTCGGATTGGGCAACACCGTTACGGCGGG
>OMOE01000155.1:20228-29133 GCA_900290365.1 Syntrophobacter sp. SbD1
ATTGGGCAACACCGTTACGGCGGGTATTATCAGCGCAAAGGGCCGAGTAATAGGGGCCGGCCAGTATGACGACTTTCTCCAGACCGACGCGGCGATCAACCCCGGCAACAGCGGAGGGCCGCTGTTCAATGAGAATGGCGAAGTGGTGGGCATAAATACGGCCATAGTAGCCCAGGGCCAGGGGATCGGGTTTGCCACGCCCATCAACATGGCAAAGGATATTCTCGATCAGTTGAAGACCGGAAAGGTCATTCGGGGCTGGCTCGGAATCATGATCCAGGACATTACTCCCGATCTTGCCGAATCTTTCGGTATTAAGGAGACCAAGGGAGTTATAATAGCCGACATAGTTCCCGGGGGGCCCGCTGAAACCGGCGGTCTCAAAAGAGGTGACATTGTAGAGAAGCTTAACGGCAAACAGATCGAAAACGCCAACCAGCTTTCCCGCACCGTAGCGGCGCTCAAGCCCGAGAGCCAAGTGAGCATCGAAGTCATTCGAGACGGGAAGCCCGTTACTGTTAAGTTGGCCATCGGAACTATGCCCGAAGAGGTTAACGCTAAACAAAGCGTCGCTCCAAGCGGTGAAACCGCGTGGGGTATAACGGTTCAAAATCTTACCGCTGAACTGGCCCAAAAATTCGGGATCGATGAAAAGGAAACCGGGGTTGTCATCACCGAGCTTTCACAGGGGACTCCGGCGGCGGAAGCCAGACTGCGCGCTGGAGACGTCATACAGGAAGTGAACCGGCAGAAGATCCAAAATATTCGCGATTGGAAGCAGGCCACTGAAAAGATGAAACAGGGCGAACCGTTGCTTCTGCTCGTCAAAAGAGGTACGAATACCTTCTACGTAGCCATCAGGGCGGCCAAGGAATAGGCGGATATGACCCAGAGGGGAGCGGATTGAAGGCCCGTGGAGATCGAGCGGCAACCGTTCATAGCATGTGTATCGCCCGAGCAACTCCGGAAGGAAAAAGAAAAAGCCCGGGAGCTGCGCAGGGCCCAGTGGTGGAAACGCCAGACCGCCCGCGGGGAATGCTATTATTGCCACAAAAAGGTCCCCCCGGCCGAGTTGACGATGGATCATATCGTGGCGCTCATACGAGGGGGGAAATCCACCCGTGGCAATACCGTCCCGGCATGCAAGGAATGCAACGGCCGCAAGAAGTATCTGCTTCCCATCGAATGGGACGAATACATGCAGAAGACAGTCAAGAGTGAAGAACGCAGTGAAGAGTGAAGAACGCAGTGAAGAGTGAAGAACGCAGTGAAGCCTTATAGGTTCGCGGGATGCGGGTTGCGGATTTGAAACCGTAACCCGCCACCACGAAAGGCGTGAACGATGAGGCGAATCCGCCCCGATAGGTCTGAAGGATATTGAGATGGAACAATG
Source organism: Syntrophobacter sp. SbD1 (assembly GCA_900290365.1). Lineage (GTDB taxonomy): Bacteria > Desulfobacterota > Syntrophobacteria > Syntrophobacterales > Syntrophobacteraceae > SbD1. The sequence continues at coordinate 21,622 of OMOE01000155.1, forward strand.
TAAAGAATGTGAACTGGCTATTTACTGCTTTTCCGATTCAAGTTCCTGGATTTTTCGAACCACGCAGGAAATGGGGGAAAAGAAGGAAGCCATTGCAAACTGCCCGGTCCACGACCAGGTGGAACAGGCGCGTGCGTTGCAAAGCAGGAATTGAGGGAAGAAAGATCCAGTGCCTGTTCACCTCTGCCCAGAAGCAGTGCCGGGGCAGGCTGCGAGGCACAGAGAACACGGAGCGGCGAGAAGGTCACAGATTCCATAAGTCCCGGCCACAACACCTTATGCGCCCCAATCTCCGCCCCAATGATCTGTTATGTTACAGCATCCAGATCACACACCTCTGAGTAACTAACCTCGAGTTTCTTAAAATTTTGTCAAGATTTCTTGCCGCCGCCGAAGGTTTGAGTGGCCAACCCGGCTGGCGGTCCCACCGCCCTCTGCGGTGATTCGCCTATGTAAACATGTTGATCTTGCAGTCGCGTGCGTGTTTTAAATATTCTTCGGCAGTCTGGATTTCCACGCCTTCGATGAAATCCTCCTGGCGAAGGCCCATCATGTCCACGGTCATTTTGCATGCAATCAGCTTGACTCCCTCCAATTGAGCAGTTTCCATCAGTTCATCGAGCGGCGGAATACCCGCTGAATCGATTTTTTTCCGCATCATCCAACTTGCAACGGCCGACATTCCGGGGATCGCACCCATAGGGCCTGCGGGAACGAACCTGCACCTGCCTGTGCCGCCCTTGCGGATAACGTTGATCCCCATGAAAGTGTAGAAGACGTTTGCATCCATTCCAAGCCTTCTCGAATTTATTGCCAGTATAAGGGCCGGGTAAGCTCCATCCAGCGTTTCGCGGCTGCATATAAAGGTGCACGATGAGCGCTCGGACAAAGCTTGGGCGCTGGAGTTGGCTTTTTGCTCTAAAACTGCTGAATCCGACATGTTTGCCTCCTGAAAAGATAGAGTGAACGATGGTGAAGAGTGAAGCGACTCACTCCGGGGCGCTCCCGGCCGTGCAGCTCTCAGAATCTTGCCCATGCATGCGGACACAGTGTATCACCTCGATTACATTCTTGTTCGCAACCGCATAGAAGACCTGGCTGCCGTTTCTTCTCGACGAGAGGATCCCCTTTGCCTTCATGAGGCCCAGGTGATGTGAAATGGAGGGCTGCGGTGCGCCAAGCGCCTTGCATATCTGGGCAACTGCCTGTTCTCCCGCTTCGAGGAAGTTGATTATTGCGAGCCTGGCGGGGTGTGCGACGGTTTTCAGAATGTCGGCGGCGCGCTGCAAGCGTTCCAAATCGGCAAGCAAGTAAGATGAGCTTTGTTCGGTCATGTTTGAAGCCGCTTTCGTTTCTTTCGTTTATTGACCCGGTTGAGTAATTGCCTATGAACAAAACCAATGTATGCGGACATCTATATATACAGATAATTGCATATGTGTCAATAAAAAAAGTGCCCCGGATGCCGCTCAAACTGCCAGCAACAGCATTACCATGCGGAGCGGGCCTCCCGGAGTTGATTTTCAAAAGCCCCTATGGTACAAGCATTTCCAGTACTGAGCCGGCGTAGCTCAGTGGCAGAGCAGCTGATTCGTAATCAGCAGGTCGCGGGTTCGACTCCCATCGCCGGCTCCAGTAAAATTCAATTAATCAAATGACTTACAAGGGGTTCTGGTGTGTTGGCCAGAATCCCTTCGATGTTTGTGTGAGAATTTTGTCTTACACGCTCGTACACGGCCATCGCAGTCCTTTCCATATCACCAATACTGTGAAGATAGATTTCGGTAGTCGTGCGATTCTCATGGCCGAGTATGTTCTGAATGGCACCTATGGGAACGTTATTGCAATCCATAATTGAAGCACCGGAATGCCGCAGGGGATGAAACCTGAAGTACCTGACGCCAGCTTTTGCGCAAAGGGTTTTCATGAACTTTTTGCGGTCGATGAATGGTCCGTGTATGATCTCGCCGGTCTTGCGGCTTTTGTAGGTATGCCAGAACACCCAGGCTTTATCCTTATCTCTGGATGAAAACCTGGCGACAATATCTCGAAGAGTCTCTCTGTCATCGCAACTTTCCGTGGGGTGAGGTGTCCACCTTTTTTCTTCCGTGTGTAGAGTGCTACGTATCTCTCCTTGAAATCGGCATCGTCCCAAGTGAGCCGATTGATCTCGCTTACGCGGCCCATCGTTTCGCGTAGCGCCTATAGATAATCTTGGGTGTCGAGATTGGCTACCGCTATGACTCGGTCAATATCGTCAGCGGACGGCACGTACTTTATCTTCTTTTCCACCGGCAGGAATGGAACATCTCCCATAGGATTTTCAGGGATGACCTTGGTCCGAATCCCGTGGTTGAAGAGGGCCTTGAGCAGCCGGAGATCGTAATTCGCCGCATAATGCGACTCCTCGGCAGGTCCAAGGAGTGGCTCAACCATGACCCTCATGTCGTTTACCTCGATCCGCCCGACGAAGCCGAACAAGAAAAGGATTTGCTCCTTCTTTATGGACGTGAGACTTCGGTAAGATTAATGTCATAGTATCCCTTATTATTAAGATACTTGGAAGAGTGAGGCAATTTTGGGCATTATGCCTCATTTGTCATAATACGCGTCTGAAACTGCCACCCTTTACGGTAGTACTGATCCAGCACCGAAGCTGAAGTTGTCCCATTTCGCCCCTGGTCTCGGGGATCCCCTTGTTGACCGATTTGTTATTCCGGCCGCCCCTGCGCAGGGAGCCGGTACTGTGGAATGTGGCCCGTCTTTTGCTCTGCGACCAATGTTTGGTCGTGTGCCCTGAATTATATCCTAAACGACATAACAGAGGCGCCACGGCCTGTAATATTTCTCACATTGCTCAGGGGAGGGGGTGATCGGTGATGAAAATAGTTCCGGTGCATGAGGCTGCCGGATCAGTCTTGTGCCACGATCTGACGCAGATAGTTCCAGGCGAATTCAAAGGGGCGGCTTTCAAAAAAGGCCATATACTTCGGGAAGAAGACATCCCAAGACTGCTCGACATGGGCAAGGAACACATTTACGTCTGGGAAATGCACTCGGGGCTGCTGCATGAAAACGATGCCGCCGATCGTATAGCCCGCGCGGCGGCAGGAGGGGGGCTAGAACTTTCTGGGCCGAATGAAGGAAAAATCGATCTTGTCGCCAAAGCCGATGGGCTTCTCAAGGTCAATGTTGAGGCGCTCTATGAGATAAACGAGTCGGCGGAGACCGTCCTGGTGACGCTTCATTCCAATCAGACCGTCAGGAAAGGGAGGGTTGTCGCAGGGACGCGAATTATTCCTTTGGTCATCGAAGAAGGCAAGATCGGTCGAATCGAGAATATCTGCCGCAAAAGCGCACCTGTCATCGAGATTAAACCGCTGCACCCGCTAAGTGCGGGAATAGTAGTCACTGGGAGCGAGGTTTACAGCGGGCGCGTAAAGGATCGGTTCGGTCCAGTGGTCAAAGGAAAACTCGAGGACCTGGGGTGCCGCGTTATGGGACCTGCCCTGGTTTCAGACCGCATAGAGTTCATTGTCGAAGCCGTCGCAAAGTTCCTCGGCGCAGGCGCGGAGATGATCTGCGTGACCGGCGGCATGTCCGTAGACCCCGACGATGTTACTCCGGCAGGGATCAGGGCCGCTGGAGGGCGTGTTGTGACCTACGGGGCGCCCGTACTGCCCGGCGCCATGTTCATGCTCGCTTATATAGGGTTGATACCGGTTTTGGGACTTCCCGGTTGCGTGATGTATCACAAAACCAGCATTTTCGACCTGATCTTGCCGAGAGTTCTTGCCGGCGAGGAAATAACGCGCGCTGATTTTGTCAGATTGGCGCATGGAGGATTGTGTGTTTCTTGTGAGGAGTGCAGGTATCCCAACTGCAGTTTTGGAAAGAACGCTTAGGCAACGGAGGAAATGATGCTGAAGAAAGCCATCAATGTGAATGAAGTCCCAAGGACACTAGTAGTCGATCCTGAAGCCAGTCTTGCTGACGTGATCCGGGGACAATTGGGGTTGACGGGCACCAAGGTGGGTTGTGGAACGGCCCATTGCGGTTCCTGTTCGGTCATTGTGAACGGCAAAGTGGTTCGATCCTGCGCCACCAAGATGAAGAACGTGGAAGACGGAGCAAATATTACGACCATCGAAGGAATCGGCACGCCGACCGATCTCCACCCGCTCCAGGTTTCCTGGATGGTTCATGGCGGAGCGCAATGCGGTTTTTGCAGCCCCGGTTTCATAGTATCGGCCAAAGCCCTCTTGGACCAGAACGTCAAACCCAGCCGCGAAGATGTCCGCGACTGGTTCCAGAAGCATCGGAATACATGCCGTTGCACCGGCTACGTACCGCTGGTGGATGCGGTCATGGATGCGGCCCGCGTAGTGCGCGGCGAACTGAAACTGGATGATCTTGCCTACCATCTTCCCGCTGACGGCCAGATTTGGGGCGGAAAAATTCCGCGTCCGTCTGCGATGGCCAAGGTTACCGGCACCTGCGACTACGGAGCGGACCTCGGGCTGAAGATGCCTCCCGACACACTGCAGCTCGCCCTGGTGCAGGCGACGGTTTCTCATGCAAACATTCTCGCCATCGATACCGCCGAAGCGGAGAAGATGCCGGGCGTCTACAAGATCGTGACCCACAAGGATATCAAGGGTAAAAACGCAATCACCGGCCTTATCACCTTCCCCACCAACAAAGGCGACGGCTGGGACCGCCCCATTTTATGCGATAAGAAGGTTTTTCAGTTCGGAGACGCCATCGCCATCGTCTGCGCGGATACTGAAGCAAACGCCAGGGCCGCTGCAGAAAAGGTTGCGGTAAAACTTGAAGAGCTTCCGGCATACATGAGCGCCCCTGCCGCCATGGCAGATGACGCCATAGAGATCCATCCCGGAACGCCCAACATCTACTTCGAGCAAAAGATCGCAAAGGGTCCTGAGACAAAGCCGCTCATGGATTCGGCCGCCTTTGTCGTAGAAGACGAGTTCTACCTCCAGAGACAGCCCCATCTTACCATGGAACCTGACGTAGGTTTTGCCTATTTCGATGAAAAAGAACGGCTCACCATCCATTCGAAGAGCATCGCCATCCACCTCCACCACGCCATGATCGCACCGGGTCTGGGTATCGAACCCGAAAAGCTGCGCATTGTGCAAAACCCCACGGGAGGCACCTTCGGCTACAAGTTCAGCCCGACCATGGAAGCATTGGTTGGCGCGGCAGCCATGGCCACGGGACGTCCGGTTTTCCTCAAATACGACTACTATCAGCATATCACCTATACCGGCAAGCGTTCGCCCTTTTTCGTCAAGCTCAAGTACGGCGCTGACAAGAGCGGTAAAATAGTCGCCATGGAGTCGGATTGGTCTGTGGATCACGGTCCATACTCCGAATTCGGTGACCTTCTGACCCTGCGTGGAGCACAGTTCATTGGCGCTGGCTACGGCATTCCAAGCATCCGGGGTACTGGCCGCACGGTTGCCACCAACCATGCCTGGGGTTCCGCATTCCGCTCTTACGGTTCTCCTCAGAGTTTCCTGGCCAGTGAGGTGCTGATGGATAAGCTGGCTGAAAAGGTCGGCAAGGACCCGCTCGAGCTTCGCGCCCTGAACGTTTACAAGCCCGGGGACACCACTCCGACCGGTCAGGAGCCTGAAGTATTCAGCTTCAAGGAAATGATCGACAAGATGGTGCCGCTCTACGAGAAAGCCAAGGAGAAGGCCAAGGCCGGATCCACGGCAGAAATCAAAAAGGGTGTGGGTGTATCGATCGGCGTCTACGGTTGCGGCCTTGATGGACCCGACGGCTCGCAAGCCAACATCGAGCTCACCAAAGAAGGCGTAACGGTGTATACCAGTTGGGAAGACCACGGCCAGGGTGGCGACATCGGGACCCTGGGCACGGCACACGAAGGGCTGCGCCCGCTTAAGATCGGTCCCGAGAAAATCAAGCTGGTCATGAACGATACGGCCATCACTCCCAACAGCGGACCCTCTGGTGGCAGCCGCCAGCAGTTTGTTACCGGCAACGCCATCAAGAATGGCTGCGAGCAGCTTGTTGCGGCCATGAAAAAACCCAACGGCGGCTTTCGCACCTATGACGAGATGATTGCGGAAAACATCCCCGTTTTCTACGAGGGCAAGTGGGCTGCTTCGATGAACTCTGCCTGCGACGCAAATGCGCAGGGTAAGCCCTTTGGCGCCTACATGTACGGGGTTTTCATGAGCGAAGTCGCAGTGGACGTAAAGACCGGCAAGGTGAAAGTCGAAGGCTTTAATGTTGTGGCGGACGTCGGAAAGATAAACAACAAGCTGGTAGTGGACGGGCAGATTTACGGCGGCATCGCCCAGGGCATCGGGCTTGCGCTATCGGAGGATTTCGAGGACCTCAAGAAGCATACAACTTTGCTTTCCTGCGGTATCCCCTATCCGAAGGACGTCCCCGATAATTTCAATATCTACTACGTGGAGACGCCGCGGCCTCACGGTCCTTTTGGCGCGGCCGGTGTGGGAGAGCTCCCGCTGACTTCGCCTCATGCCTGCATAATAAACGCAATTTATAGTGCATGCGGTGTGCGAATCACCAAACTTCCTGCGTTGCCCGAGAAGGTGTTGGCAGGTTTGAAAAAGTAGCATTATTAGGCTGATAGACTGAAGGCTGAAGGGCGTAAAACCTGACAGCCTTCAGTCTTTCTTTGGCTTCAGCCTATCTTTTAGGACCCAACAATGGACCAGGAAGAACTGGGCGCCCTGGAAGCCCGGTGCATCCAGGAACAACCCGCAGCCTGTGCCGCAGCCTGTCCGGTTCACGTGGACGCTCGGGCCATGGCGGCTGAAGTTGCCAAGGGCAATTTCGCCGCGGCGGCAAAAATTTTCAAGAGAAGTGTCGCTTTTCCGGGAATTATCAGCCGGATCTGCGACCATCCCTGTCAGGCCGTGTGCAAGAGAGGCGAGGCGGGAGCAGCGGTTTCAATCAGGGCGATCGAGAAAGCCTGCCTGGATTGGGCTGAAGATTTCAAGGGCTCGGGCGCCGTTTTGCCAAAAAAAGATAAACGGGTAGCGGTGGCGGGAGGAGGGCTGAGCGGTCTTAGCGCCGCTTTTGAGCTGGCCAGGAAGGGATATTGCGTCGAGGTGTTTGAACGGCAGGCAAGGCTTGGCGGGTCTTTATTCCGTTTTTCGGATAAGGATTTGCCCGCAGATGTTATTGCGGCCGATTTCAAAGCGCTGGAAAGTGTCGGCGTAACAATCAGAACGCAGGCAACGGTTGGAGAGGACATTTCCCTTGATCGGCTGTGCGAGGAGTTCGATGCTGTCTACCTGGCTCCTGGAGAACAACCTGCGGGTGGCTTGTTCCCCACGGGGGCGGATTTCGCCTTCGACAGCAATGGGCAGTTGGTCATAGACCCTCTCACCCTGGCTACGACTAAGGAAAAAGTGTTTGCCGGAGGCAGCATGCGCCGCGCCGCGGAGCGGTTGTCGCCAATCGAATCGATCGCCGATGGCAGAA
>OMOE01000154.1 GCA_900290365.1 Syntrophobacter sp. SbD1
AACCTTCACCGTATGGCTCTTTCATCCACTACTCCTTGCCGGCTTTGACCGGCGCACTAATCGCCCACCACATCACTGAGGACGAGTAGTTCTGGCTCGTTCTCCTGCCAGCCCAATACAACTTCGGGATAAAAGGGGTGAGCCAGTTCCTGTTTGAGATCCTTGAAAAACAGGCGGGTATCTCCGAATAGTACTTCCTCTGTTGTGAGGAGATGCTTAATAAGTCCGGCCGCCAAGTTTGCTTTGCGGTGGATGGCCGCCAGTCGCAGCGGATGCCAAGGAGCAACCACCGCCGTTGGATCGCCTCCATCAATCAATACTGTCCCCACCTGCAGTAGCGGACGCAGCATGAGTTCCCTGTTACGATCCCCCTTGGCCTTGCGGCAGATTGTTTCCAGTAGGTCCGAGTAGGACTTGAGTTGCTGCGTGAGAGCGGGGTGAGAGAGGCCCTGCTCAGCAAATCCGCGGATAGCGACGGTGTAATCGGACTCAAACGAGCGAAATTTCTTCTCCAGTTCTGCTGCAACCTCGCCGGTAAGGAGAGCCTCCCTCTGTGCTTCCTGGAGATTTTTGAGCCAGGCGATGCTGATGTTTTTCTGTTTGGTATAGATGGAGACGAATGACCCACGATTCTTGCCGAACGTGGGCACGAATGTCTTCACATTCGAAAGATCAACGGTTTGGAAACGGCCTTTCCCGCTGATGAGCTCCCGGTTCGCACGGCAGAAAACCAGCGGATGGTCCTCAAGGCGGGACCAGTCGTTAGTGAATTGGCTGCTTACCGTGTTGGGATTGAACTTCCAAATCAGTTGGGTAGAAAAGGTCTGGGTACTACCCGTTCTTTGTTCCACTTCCAGTTCAAGTAAAAACTTCAACTGGAGGGCCGCTCGTGCCACGGATCGATTGAGCCGTTGATTCTTGTTGATCCATTCCTCAACCAATTGAGGGAACTGAAACAATTGGCCGACATCCCAAGAAACATCGCTACCGAACAGCGCTGCAAGCCCCTTATAGCGCTTGGCAAAGAAATGCCCGGCTTCAATATTGAGCGTTTTGAGCTCCTTCTTGGTCGCACTGTCACAGCGGATTTTAAGCCGTCGTTTGGTGCCGGGCGTCTCTTGGTTAAAGAGGGATTCTAAGCATGCGGCGATCCCGGAGACAAAATCCTCATCTTCTCTTGGTTTTCCAAAAATGAACCGATCCCAGGCTGATTTGAGTTTGCGGTCGTCTTTGAGTTCGTTGCGGTGGGCATCGTAGAAAAGAACATCCTGTTCTTCGGGGTCGGAAGTCTTTCTTTGGGTGAGAAGCCGCAGATAATCCCGGTCATCTTCATTGAGCATTTCCGGCTGGCGTTCATCATAAAAAAAGAGCGTTTCTTCGCCTAGATTATATTTTTTCTGCTTCATCCCCTGAAAGAGAGGACTTATCTCTTCCCATTCGCACTCGGCCAGTCTGGCCGCCTGATCATTCCAGCCGTATGGAGCGTGGATAAAGGCGAGCGCCAGCGGATGGTGCATCTCTGGAATGGTATCTTTGACCTTTTCAAAAGAGGCGGTCAGTTCATCTTCGTCCAATAGGATCTGGGAGGCAGTCTGTTTCAATAAATAGCAGGCCCGTTTCTTGGCGGCGGCACCATAGAGGTTCTTCCATTCTGAAGCCCGTCCACGAAACTTCTCTTTTATCCCGTTGAAATAGAATGAATCTTTAGGGAACTGCAAGGCTGGCAGTGCAGCGCCCAAGGCGACGATGACCGGCTGGCTTTCATTCAGAACTATCTCATGCGTCTTGAGGACGTAGGCGGCAAATCGGTCGAGAGAACAGATCCGAAGTTGTTGGAGTCCAACCAACGCCTTTTCCCACCACTTGGCATGTTCTGGCAGGAGGTGAAGGCCCTGGCGCGCGACATGGACCCAAAGATCGGCTTGGTCCCGGAGCTCAGCGGCCCCAATGGAAATGAATTCCTTGAGCGACTGTTGCTCGTCGTCTCCCATGTTGGCAACCACTCGAACCGGTTTTTCACATGAGGCGTTACGGAAATAGGTGGCTGGTCGTTCGGTTAGGATAGCGTCAGGCAGGTCATATTCAGATGCCAACTTCATGGGAAGCTTGAGATCGATCTTCTCAGATAAGCTGGTGTCTTTCAGAACTGCCTGGGCAATGGCGGCAATCTGTTCCAGAGTCAGACAGTCAAGAATGTAACGGCCGGTTCCATCCTGTGCGTCAGCTCGCTCCGAAGCGAGTTCACCACGAAGGTAAGACGCGACAACCTCACCGATAAGATTTGATGCGATCATTAGGACCTCAGGCTGAATGGATTTTGCACATAGGCGCAGGCATCCGAAAGTCGGCGCAGCATGCCAAGGCTTCCCAGTCGTTGCTCCAAACGCTCAGAGTTGGCCTGGAAGGCTTTTTTATCAAACTCCCCTTTGTCCAGAACCGTTTCCGCCTGGCGATCACCGAAAATCAGTCCATACCTTGTGTACATGCGAGAGAGGAATTCATTGTACTCCAGGCGACCTCTTACGTTGGCGAGTACCAACGCTTTGAGCAGGCTGTCATTGGGGGCGTAGCGAAGTTTGTTCGTACCTCGCTTGGATATGAGGCCGATATCCCGCCCATAATTGCGATGGACATTCCCCGCATGTTGCTGGTGCCGGTCCTTCGCCACCTTGCGCAGTTCGGAGAGAAGAGTTTGGGGATCGTTACAGCCATCATAGTCTTCAGGATTTCTTGGCCAGCGTACCCGAGCGATGAGGAGTTGGCGGCAGATCTCAAAATTTCCTGACTGCCGGCACGCCTGTTGCCATTCCTGGGACTCTTCGATGCGCCGAATGTAGTTTTCAACTGTCTGTAGCGAGCGGAGGTTGTTTTTTTGATAACAGGAGGCTGCCAGTTCCCGAATGAGCGTCTTTTTCGGAGCCAGTACCTCACAGATGAAATATGGTTTCTGGCTTTCATCGTCCCACTCAGACGCCAGAGTCAGCTGATAGAGCATGATATGCAAGGCACTCAGTGTGACCAAGAAAGGATAGGAATCAAATCCGGGCAGCTGTAGCTTACACATCCTGAGCCAATCCTCGCCCAGCCGATCAAAAGTTGGATGCGTTCGGTAGGGGAGGAAGCTAATCCCTCGGGTGGTTAGATCGTTTGTACTATCAGGTTGGAGTCGCGAAAGCACTTTGTCCCAGGGATTTTGTCCACTCAGCATTGCAGCAAGGCACGGCCGTAGTTGCTCGGCGGACTCGGAACGACAGAGCATCTTGTAGAGCAGTTCGCCAGTCAAGCCGAAGTTGATGTATTCTCGAGTGGGTGAGCCAGAGGGTGATATGTTGAGATCTTCGTAGAGTCCGCTCGGCCCAAAGGGGAAGACGAATCGGGAACTCCAGCGGCGATTGGTCTCACTTTCTACGGCAGAACTTCTCAGCATTCCAACGAGCGATACGAATTCATGGAATGAATGGAAACGGTTCTTAAGATACGAAAAATCGCTCTGCACTCCCTTGGCATTGTCCAACATCCAGTCCAACCACTTCGTCCACGCTGTTTCACTATCCGGAGCACGGAGGGCGATCTCAGTGAGTCGTTCGTTATTGAACAGAATGTTGCGGAGATGCATCCGCTTGTAGGGTTTGTAGTTCAACGGGTAAGATACCCCTCGTTCGTCGAGCAGGCGTCCTTCTCGGAGGCAGGCTTCGGCCAGATTGAGCAATTCAAGAAAGACAAGCCATGAACTCTGAGAGTCCCACAACCTGTGCCCCCAGATTTGTTCATCAACCCATAAGATATTAGCAGGGTGCTCATTGGGTCGAGGCGGGTCATACACAATGGACGGATCAATCATCAGAAACCTCAATTATTTCCTCAGTGGGATTGCCATGTTCATCGATGCTCAGTAACCGGAACATCATTTCCGGGGTCTCATCTTGAGACTGTACTCTCTCGGAAAGTGCCCGTAACACTTTGCTTTTGAACGCGAGCATATCTTCATAGCATTCTTTGGAAAAGCTGCTGGGGAGTGCTCCTTCGGCCACGCGGCTTAGGAATTCATAGCGCGTCAGATTCAGCGGGAGGTCACATGAGATGGCGGTACTCAACGATATTCTCAGGACAGCTTTCCCGTTGGAGAGCAAAACGTCCATTCTCTCACCAAGCCGTGGGATGACAGAGATGCGTTCTTCTAGGAGTGGACAGACTTTCGCATCGGTGTAGGAGAGGCCTTTGGCCAGGATTATCTCCCGGTCCGCGCTCACCAGCATTCCCACAAACACGCGGTTGAGGCCTCTCACCAGCCGGGAGAGAATCGGCCGTTCGATCTTCCCTCCAGCTTTCAAGGCTCCCATTACGCGGGTCAAATACTCACCCGCGTATCTGAAAACTGTCAGTTCCCATAACGTCATTTCTTGCGCTTGAGCCTCAGGAACTCGGAAGAACAGGCCGCGGCGCTGGCCGACTAAGAGTTCCAAAAAAGCGTGGTTGTTCGAAGTATCCTCGTCGGTCCCTTCCAGGTATTCGTGCTGAGCGGCATAATATGCTTCGTCGGCTCCGTAGAAGCGGTCGGCAGCCAGGAACTGGTCAAAATATGGTCGCAGGTTTTCATCTGCGTGGCCAAAAATCAATATGTTGTCGATCCGGTTAGAGGTTTCGCGGCCGATGCGCAGTTTATTGATGTTTTGGAAGACTTCGAGCGATTCTCGTCGGGTTTCAGAGAGGTTGCCACCGAAGATATTGTTATAGAGACTGGCTTTGGAAACCGTTCCAGATTTGAGGACTTGCGGAATGTCGCTCGGCCTCAGCAATCGGTCTTTGACAGCCGGATGACCCAAGATTGCGTTGGCGAGCAACAGCAAGATGCGGCGGATGGGGATGTGCAAATCGTTGTATTCACAAAGCTCAAAGATGGCCTTGAGCCTGGATTGCACCAGGGGAGTCTTGAGCAATTCATAGTTGTGCCGAATGGGGCATCTGTTGCCGAAGAACTCCAATTCCTCAGCGCCTCTCTCGTAGCATTCATGCCACCCCTCATGAGAGAGCAAAGCATCAAGGGTCAGGTCTAAAAGGATCGATGAATTCACTCGGCTCAGATTGAAGAATTTGAGCGAGACGCCAGGTTTCTCGTGGAGGCCTTCAACCAGGAACGACTCAAATAGTGAACGGGTTTTGGAAATCAGATCACTGTCCCCCAGGCGTTGCCACGACTCGACTAACTGACCGTCATTGCCGGCGATAAGAAATACTTCAGTTGGCTCTGGGGTGAATATGGACTCGCAAAAGCGTTCGAGAAGTTCTCGCCTGTTGGTGTAGCGGTTCTGATCGTCCCGGTCCGGAAGAGCGGTGAGATCACGGATGATGTGGATGGTTACAGGTTTCCCGCCCACGATGTTTTCCCGCTGATAGTATATCTCATCGGAAGCCCACTCCGTGTCTCCTCCTCCAATGAGTCTCCAGACTTTGCCGCAGAGGTGTGATTTTCCATCTCCAGCGGTTCCCGTGAGAATGACCGAAGCCGGTGGAGACGCATCTGCTTGGAAAATCGAGAGCACCTCTTTTTCTATGGGATGAGGAAATTCGATTGGTCGGATACCGAGTCTTCTGGAGGATTTTCTGATGTGCTCATCATACATGTTGTCATTTTGCGCGATCGGGCCATATTTGCGCAAAAAGGTGATCCAACCAACTGCCTTATCCGCCATCGCATGCTTCCTTCTCAGTATTGGCCTCGCGTCGTCTTTACCACCGCAGACATGAGGGCCTCTCGGCAGTGCAGGCTTCAGATTTTACAAATTAGGCACGCCTGCTCGTCCTCATCGTCCTCTTTAGGTTCATAGACTTCGGAAAACACTTGAAAGAGAGTGAGATTCTCCCGATTCTGTAATTCAATCTGTTTTTGCCGCTCGGCTTCCCGAATGATCGCTTCCATCCGCTCGGGGCGTTCAAGTTCTTGGAGACTCTCTCCCTGGCTCCAGGTGAAAAAATTGCCAGTCTTTTCGTAAACTCTTTCGTATTTTTTGGCCTCTTCGAAGAGATCGGGATGAGTCTGCTTGAGTCGGACCCACTCAATCTTTTGCTGAAAAAAACAGAAAAAGCACCCAGATCTGGTTCTTCCCCATTTCGTGTATGGCGGCATTCCTATACCGGAATCAATCAGAATTTTTTCGATATCAGCCAAGACCAGGCCGTCTTCAGAGAAAGGATAGACCGGAATAATGTTGGGCTTGCCGCTTATATAGCCTTTGCGATTCTCATCCGCTCGCAACCCTATGTAGTTATAGACCGTATCCGCGCCGACATAGAGTTCAAAAGGCTTGAGTTTAAGCATTTTGGTACACCACCGCCTATAGCCTGAAGGGATCATATCACCATAGACGTGGTACCAATGATCGAACCCTAAATTCTCGAGTCCTGGCCTGTCTGTTGTGCGAACAATCGGGTTTCCAAGATAATCCTGAATTCTATCGAGGTAGTCGTAGGTTTCAGGTAGTTCTTTCCCGGTATCATTGAAGATGTATTCCATCTCCGGTACACGATCTCGCATGTATATAGCAAGAGCGGCACTGTCTTTTCCACCTGAGAGGCTAAGAATATGACGTTCCGGTCTTCTGAACTGATCCATGCGCTGTCCCTTCAACCATCGTGGTTATTGGTATCCATGATCTCTGCCAGGAGCTGTGCGAGGAGCGTCGGTGCATTGGCGATGTCATCTGACAGCACTGATTGAATTTGTACTTTTAAGCGCNNGGTGATTGTCACGCTGACGAGGTCTTGGGGCGATGGTTGGCCTGTTGCGAGGCCGATGGTAAGCGCGATCCATCGCTTTAGCTGTCCGGCCATGGACCGCAGATCGGCGTGAAACGTTGCCACGGTATCATCTTGCCAATGAGGCAGGATTTTGCCTGCGAGCAGCGAAGCCATAGAGTCTATCCATTGTTCATCTGATAGATCGGGATCGGAGGCCCTGGCCAAAAAAGTTCGCAGTTGGTATTCGCCGAGTAGGCTCAAGTACGGGAGATAGTTGTCACGGATTTTTTCCCGCAACTCGGGAACGTTCTGGCCCAGCTGCAAGGTGTCGATGAGGATATGTTCGACTTCACCTCGAAGCCGTCGATCAGTCTGGCTTAGTTCATTTAACGCATTGTTGAGCCGCTGGAAATAGAGTTCGACGTCGGCATCGCTCATTGCATTAGTTATAACTGCCTCTCCCATTCCGCAGGCTTTTGGCAAGGCATCATAGAGCAGGTCCATCGGATCGGGCGACTTACAGGAGTATGGTCCGAACATCTCGCGTGGTTTTAACGATCTTTTGTGTATTCAAGGCAAAGGACGAAAGGCTGGTGGCCCATCGGTATAGTTCTCGGACCACATCGGTTACTTCCGGGTCTTTGTCGAAGCGCTTCTTCAGTACATCGAGTTTGGCCCAGTAATCATGGATCAGTTTTGCTTTGTCTGGCTCCCGCAGTACAAAATGGAGGGCAAACGTTCGCGGGGACTTGAGTAGCCGCATAAAATGATGCTCGGTGATCTGGACAACATAGGTTCCACGTTCGAACAAACTGACATCATGCCGGTAATGGAGCATAAAGGCTGCGAGGAACAATGTGCTCACTCCCTGTCGCATTCCGTACGGAGGCTCGCCAAGGACATCGAGAATCGCTTCTATATGAATTCCCCCGACTTTTTTCAGGAGAGTCCTCAGGTCATTCCAAGCCCTTTTCCAATTGCACGGGTCATCATCTGAGGGCGGGTAAAACCCTCTCACGTCATTTACACTCCGGTGAAGTCCAGATGCATGGAAAATGGTTAGGTAAATGGCCAACTCAGGCGGAGTCCCTTTGAAGCCGAGATGCTCACTTTTTTGATGTTCGATCATCCCGGCGATGAGTCTTGTCCGAGCACTGGCAATCGAAGAGGACAGACGCGCCCGGTTGATCAATTCGTTCTTAATAATAGGGGAAGCATGGTAAATCTTATCACAGATCTCGGTCAGTTTCTGATTGAGTGCCTTTCTATCAGGGACATCCAGTTCATGGGACTCATAGAACCAACGACCCCTTCGACCAATAATTGCATCTTCAAAAACCAGGAAGCTTGAGAGGCGTTGTTCCAGATTCGAGGAAAGTTCGTCCAAGCGTTTCTTGACCTCGCTTCGTGCANNGACAATTGCTTTGTATCCATTGCCAGAGTCGCAATTCGCGAGCCATGAACAGATCGGCTTGCGTGACCTCTAAGAGATGAACCAGGATGTTGGGATTCTTGGCTATGGGCGTCTTTCTTACTACTTCACTCGTTTGATCGAAATCTTCTCCCAGCCCGACAGGAACAACGACAATTTGTCCATCAAATCCGCCTAAGTCAGAGCGAACGAGGCGATGCTCAAGCTTTTCTCGGGAAGCATAGCGAATCCCAAAAGCGCGCAGCGTACCGGTGCGGTGATAATGCCGGTGGGCTATGGCAGGTCTCGCCTGTGGCAAACCTTCAAGGAATGTCTCTAGGTCGGTAATGGGGGGTACTCGCCGTTCGGCCTCTTCATAAAGAGCGCTGAGATCAACACTGGTGTTTGACCAAAGGCAATAGTCCATCTGCATACTGCGCTGGTACAGGATTCCCTTTTTCAGAAGAGAAAGAAGCGCCTCGGAAATTACCTCACTGTCCGTTCTGTCGCAGATACAGAAAGCAATAGTCTTCTCATCGGCCTTCATTCCCTGCATTGGCCCCAAAACATTTATCAGTCCCACCACCTTGAGAATCTCTTGCTCAGTCTGGCTCAGCCCTGGAGTGGCGATCAAGGTATTACGCAAGTAATCCCATCGGCGCCGTCGGTCTCCGTCTCGGAACCGCAGTGCCCCGATGGACGCCAAGTAGTCAAACAGATGGGGCAGTCGATACCAGTTATCCTGGTGAAAGGGAGTATTGCTGATGAACTGCTGAAATGCGAATGGTTCGTTGGAGAGGAGAAAGCTGAAAAGAGACCGCTCGTTCTGTCCAAAGCGCTTTATCCCAGCAGAAAGAACGACAAGGGTAGCTGGATGGATTGGATACAGACTTGCGGCAGAAGCTATCAGGTCTTCATGCCTTTTTGCGGTGACCGAAACTCCAATCCCCAGCGCCTGCTGGTAGAGTGTTTGCGCGCGATTGGCTATCGAGGACTGATCGAGAAGAGACGTATCGTTTTGAATGGCACTGGTGAGAAGAAACGCATATTGCTCCGGGGACTCGTCAAACGGTATCTCTTCGAACCGTTCCGAAACCTTAGCCCACTCTTCCTCTGCACGCTGTCCGTACCCAATGGCGTAGTCAGCGAATTGATGATGCAGGAAGCCGATAACTGCAAGCGGAACATTTGAAGAGCCGGAGGCCAGTTCACCCAGTCTCTGAAATAGGAACGCATCGGCTTTGTTCGGTCGTATGGCAGCATACTCAAGGAACTTTCCCATTTCATCGATCAAGATGAGAATGCCATCGAAGGGGAGCGATGATCGTTTTATGTAGTGGGCAAAGTTGGTGATGAGTTCAATCGCCTTGTTGTCTTCCAAATGGCCATCAGTAATGTGCTGTTGATATTTTTTGACCTCAGCCACAACAGTGGGATTCCGTCCTACCGTCCGCTCAGCTTCCAGCTCATGGATAAGATTGGATAAGAGGACATCACTGAAGCGTGAGCGGCTTCCGGTTACCGGCACCGGTAGATAGCGTGGCACTTTTTTGGTGGCGGTTGCCAATTCCTTAGAAACGCCCTTGAGAATGGATATGGCTGCTTTGTAGCTTTGACCTGATCGACTGAGCAGATTCGCAGCAAACACGCCAAAAGCAGATTTCCCAGCCCCGTAGGGACCGGTCACCCGCCAGGCACGCTGGGATGAACCACTTCGCAGTCCGGCAATGAGTTGCCCGATGGCATACTGCACTGTCGGAGTAACCACATACCCTTCAAGGCTTTGCGGATCTCTATAATCCCGTTCAATCTGAATCGAACGCGCATAGCGTCTAGCAATATGTAAACAATCGGCAATGACAAGGCCGCTTTTATGATCTTGTTTCATCAAATCCCAACCGAATCTTCAGAGAGCTTGGGTCTGTTTCTCTTCGCATATGCAGGGAACGAACATCGGCACTATCTAAGAACTGAAGATATCCATCGGTTATATCTTCAACGATATCCAGGTATTGCAATACGTCAAACTCGCTCAGCTTAAATACGGCTCCTGGTCCGAGCCGCCCGAACATAATTTCTTTGAGAGAAAGTGTCTTACTGGAGGAAGAGCATTTTTCCCAGTAATCCAGCAAGGCATAGAGGAATGTCTTGGTGGTGAGGCCACGTTTGGGGCCTATGTCGAAGATAAAGATATCATCTTTGACGTCCGTCACTGATCTCTTGAGCAGCCCGAGTTCCTGGAGGGGGGAGCCGATCACTTCATCGAGCATCTGAGCGTCGTAATGATGGTTCATCGAGGCATAGGTATGGAGAAATATATCCGTATGTTGCTTGATCGTGGATTCGGCCAGTTCCTTGTTGCCCCTTCGGCCACGCAGATACACCAGTTCAAGAAAACGCTTTCTGGTGAACTGGTGATCCTGGATATCTTGCAACGCCACATTCCACGCTGCCAGGTTGGCGTTTGTAGCGATCTTCCAGTGTAGCAGCCAAAGACTGTTGCGATCTTCTAAATATGGGTCTAAGCCGGTGTGTTCGTTGAGCAGACACCGGCTAAAGGCTGTTGGGTGATACCCTTGCGTGGGAGTACCTTCCATAAGAGAAAAGGCTTCACCCCAGAACCGGATTGAACGAACCATATTCTTTCCGATTCCCAGGGTCAGGATTGCACTCTCTTCATCAGCGAAGATGGTGGGGTCCGAAGAAATGGCATCGAAGAGCTTGCGGAGCCAGCCGTACCGGCAAACGAAGGACTCGTGGCGGAGCCAGCCGTACCGGCAAACGAAGGACTCGTGTCCTGAAAACCTTTCGTCCCGGTTCGTTCTTGCGTCTGTTCTGTCTGTCACCTGGCCTCTTTCTACCGCCTAAATTGCCGCCGTAAAGATGGAAACAGTTCCTTTATTGGAAACTCGGACTACTGCCTTGGTACAAAACCATTTTCTGGGCAAGCCGAGATCCCACCCCTAAAGAATCACCAGAATGTGTAAGCCATTCACTGATTATGCTTTGCTCCGGATGCAACCGAGGACTGGTCCGGCCACAAGGATTGCATTGTAGCATACTGACCTTTGACAATACAGGATTACGATGTGGAGCGAAAATGGAACCAGTCCGAATTTTTGAAGCATGAATTGCTCTCGCGATTTGCTTCTGCCCCAGGAAATATTCGACTGGGGGTTCCCGGCACGTGAACCGGCGGCGAATATTAGCCTATCCACGTTAGAACTCACGAAGGTTCCCTTCAAGCCTTTAAAATGGAGATCCTGTGCGGTGGTGCATGGGCTCAACTCCGGGCGGCTTTTTCCATTCAACGGCCCAACCATTTCATGCAAACCAAAAGCTACCGGCTATCAGCCATTTTTGCGGTCCTCCCCATATGCGAACAACTCTATACCCCGCAAGTTTGAAAAATCAAACTTATAGAGCGACACTTGCACAGCATTTTGAGTCGGTCCTACGTTGAGTTGCGGAAATGATGGCAATTTGGTGGCAACGCATTGCACACGTCGAAACCGACATGCTTTGAAAGAATAGAAACATTCGGGCTCATCTTTGTTTTCCCGGCTTGTCCCATGCCTTTTTCCATTGAAAAAACTCCTTTTTGGGGTTAGTCTCCAGTGTTTTGCTCGAAAGAACAGCCGTCGAAGGTTTGAGTGCCGATCACGGTTGGCGGTCCCACCGCCCCGCTTCTTTTCGAATCACATTAATTCCAATAAACCGGCTTTTCGGAAGAATCAAACCGAAGAAATGGAGGAGTTCCTATGGCTGATGCTCAAAATGGCACCCGAACGATTCTTGTCGCAGGCGGCGGAATTGCCGGGCTAAGCGCTGCTGTGGAAGCAGCCGAAGCGGGTTTTCACGTTATTTTGGTCGAACGGGAACCCTCTCTTGGCGGCCGGGTTGCGCGAATGAACAAGTACTTCCCAAAACTTTGTCCACCTCAGTGCGGCCTCGAAATAAACTTCCGCCGCATCCGCAGCAATCCTCTGATTGATGTAATGACTATGTCGGAGGTGGAAAAAATAGACGGAGAAGCGGGCAATTTTAGCGTCGCGATTCGGGTAAACCCCCGGTATGTGAACGACAAGTGCACCGCCTGCGGAAAGTGTTCAGAGGCGGCACAAACGGAAGTCCCAAACGCTTTCGACTACGGCTTGAGCACTATAAAGGCTGCTTACCTGCCGAGTGAATTCGCATACCCGATGCGCTATGTGATAGCTCCGGGGATAATCGGCACGCCGGAGGCCAAGGCCGTAGAAGCCGCCTGCGAGTATGGGGCGGTGGAGCTGGATATGGCGCCCCGAACCGTAGAGGTCAAGGTTGGGGCCATTATCTGGGCCACGGGCTGGGCGCTTTTCGACACATCGG
Organism: Syntrophobacter sp. SbD1; assembly: GCA_900290365.1. Lineage (GTDB taxonomy): Bacteria > Desulfobacterota > Syntrophobacteria > Syntrophobacterales > Syntrophobacteraceae > SbD1. The sequence continues at coordinate 12,515 of OMOE01000154.1, forward strand.
CTATTTCTTATTACGGCGCGGGAAAGCACCGCAATGTAGTCTCAAACGCCGTAATGGAACGGCTTGCATCCGCAAATGGTCCTACCGGAGGCGTCATTTCGCGGCCATCGGATGGAAAAGCGGTCAAGAAGATTGCCTTCGTGCAATGCGCCGGATCACGAGACGAAAACTATCTTCCTTACTGTTCCGGGGTATGCTGCCTTGCATCTCTAAAGCAAGCCACATATCTGCTCGAACAGGACACGGAGGCGAGTGTTTCGATTTTTTACATAGACATCAGGGCCTTCGGCAGAAACGAAGCCTTCTTCGACCAGGTTCGTCAGGATGAGCGGGTTAGCCTGGTGAAGGGCAAGGCAGGGGAAATCGCTGAAAATCCGGAAACGGGAATGGTTACGGTGCAGGTTGAAGACCAGGCGACAGGAAAGATTCTCAGGGACGATTTCGATCTCGTAGTCCTGGCCGCCGGGATGGTCCCCAGTACAGCCACAGAGAAGATCCCCGCTGAGGCGGTTTACGATCAGAACGGCTTTATTCTGTCCGGAGGTACGCCTGGCATTATCGGCGCAGGGTGCGTAAAAAGCCCCGCCGACGTGTCATCGTGCGTTCAGGACGCAACCGCAGCCGTTCTTAGGGCTATCCAGGCTTGCAGGAGATAGAGGATGGAAAAGAAAATCGGTGTATATATCTGTTCGGGCTGTGGAATCGGCGAAAGCATGGACATGGAAGCCCTTTCCACGGTAGCCTCGGAATACAAGGCGGCAGTCTGCAGCCAGGACCCTTTTTTGTGCGGACATGAAGGCATCTCTCGAATCCGTGCCGATATGGATGGGGGAGCTGTAAACTGCGCGGTGATAGCCGCCTGCTCACAGCGGGTGATGACGGATGTGTTCGCTCTGCCGCCGGATAAGTTGGTCGAGAGGGTGAACCTGCGCGAACAGGTTGCCTGGACGCAGCCGGCAGGGGAAGAAGATACCCTCATGATGGCCCAGGACGCACTCAGAATGGGTATTGTCCGGCTTAGGGACTCTGAGCCTCCGGAGCCTTTCATTGCTGAAAACCTCAGCAGAAAAATTCTAGTGGTCGGCGGGGGATTGACCGGAATGACCGCCGCAATTGAAGCCGCGAAGGCGGGGTATGAAATTGTCCTGGTCGAAAAAGAAGACAAGCTGGGTGGTTATCTCAACTCCGTTTACCGGCTGCCTCCGTGTGAACCTCCCTATGAGGAACTCCAGGAATTCAACCTGGACGATTTTACGGCTACAATCGCTGCCCAGCCCGGTCTAAAGGTATATACCGGCGCGAGGATAGCCTCGATCTCAGGTGGACCGTGCATGTTCGATGTCGAGATCGGGCAAAATGGATCGACCAGCTCCGAACGGGTCGGATCGATAATCCTGGCTACCGGTTCGGTGCCCTACGATGCCTCCAGGTTAGGACACCTCTCCTACGGGGCATCTGCTGATGTGGTCACCGCCGGGGATCTGGAAGCCATGTTCAGGAAAGGGGAGGTAATAAAGCCCTCCAACGGGCAGCCGGTAAGCAGCGTGGCCTTTATTCTCTGTGCAGGCTCACGCGACCCGGACCACCTGCCCTATTGTTCCTCCGCATGCTGCGTTGAATCTTTGAAACAAGCCAAATACTTCAAGGAAGCCAATCCGCAGACGCCGGTTTATATGTTTTATAAAGACATTCGCTCTGCTGGAAGCTATGAACTGCTCTACAAACAACTCCAGAAAGATGGCGTGATTTTCGTGAGGGGCACTGTCACTGGAGTAGATGACGATGGTTCAGGCGGCCTTGTGATAACTTCGGACGACGTCCTCACCCGCTCCCCCGTCATGTCGGAGAGCGTGGACCTGGTGGTGCTGGCGACCGGCATGGTCCCGNNAGCCTTTCAAGGCGCAGGCGCCCAAAGATGAGGCGGACAATTCGCCAGCCGCTACCGACACTGTTCTTGTTTCCAATCTCCTCAACCTGCAATACAGGCAGGGGCCGGAGCTGCCCGCCCTCGAATACGGTTTTCCCGATTCGCACTTCATCTGCTTTCCTTACGAATCACGCCGCACCGGGATCTATCCCGCCGGTTCGGTTCGCGCTCCTATGGACTATGAGCGGGCGAGAAATGACGCGATGGGAGCTGCGCTGAAGGCTATCCAGTGCGTCGAAATGGTTTCCGTGGGCAAGGCCGTTCACCCCAGGGCTGGTGACCAGAGCTACCCTGAATTCTTTATGCAACGCTGCACCCAGTGCAAGCGGTGCACCGAAGAATGCCCCTTTGGCGCCATAAATGAAGACGAAAAGGCCAATCCTTTGCCAAACCCGACCCGTTGCCGCAGGTGCGGCGTATGCATGGGCGCCTGTCCGGAAAGGATCATCTCCTTTAAGAATTATTCAGTGGGCATGATTGGAAACATGATCAAAAGCATCAACGTGCCCGATGAGTATGATGAGAAACCGAGAATCCTGGTGCTTGCGTGCGAAAACGACGCCTATCCCGCCATTGACATGGCCGGCATCGAACGGCTCTCTTATAATCCATGGGTCAGGTTTCTTCCCGTTCGCTGTCTTGGTTCCATGAACCTGGTCTGGATGGCCGACGCGCTTTCAAAGGGAATAGACGGCATTCTGCTTCTCGGATGCAGGCATGGAAAGGATTATCAGTGCCATTTCATCAAAGGCAGCGAACTGGCCGACATCCGAATGTCCAAAATTAAGGAAACGCTCGACAGGCTCGTCCTGGAATCAGATCGCGTCAGACTCGAGCAGATCGCGATCACCGACTATAGCCGGATTCCAGAGATTCTGGACAGCTTTGCCGAAAAACTTAATAGTCTCGGGCCTAATCCCTACAAGGGATATTGATCCGATTTCAATCCCTGTGGGCTTGTAATGACATCAAGGAGCATTCGATAATGGAACCGAAAAATATCCTGCTTGAGATGAAGGATTATATAATAGAGATGGGGGCCGAGACGATCAATTGGTGCATGCAGTGCGGGTTGTGCACAAATTTGTGTCCCTGGAGGCTGGTGCCCGGACAAACCAGCGGAGAGTTTAATATACGGCACATGCAGCGGCTCGGGCAGATGGGAATCGAGGGTTTTGAGGATGAGAACATTCTTTTCGCCTGCTCGACCTGCGGAATGTGTCAGAATAACTGCCCGCGAGGCGTACAGATCATAGATAACGTCAGGGCAATGCGGGCAAGCATCGTGGGAGGCGGCATGGCGCCTGCCGGACTGCGTCCGATACTCGGAAGCTGCCATGCAAATGGAAATCCGTGGTCGGGGCCGCGTGAGAATAGGACTCAATGGCAGCAAGGCCTGGATATTCCCCAGTTTGGACCGGAGACGGAATATTTCCTGTTCGTGTGCTGCCATTCATGCTACGACCCCCGCAGCATGAAAATCGCTCGAAGCATAGCCCAGCTTTTGCTCCGGGGCGGCGTGAACTTTGGGGTAATCGGAGTGGAAGAAAACTGCTGCGGCGAGAGTATGCGCAAAGTTGGCGACGAGGAACTTTTCCAAAAGCTTGCCGGAGCAAACATGGAGCTTTTTGCCGCAAAAGGGGTCAAAAAGATTATTACCACGTCTCCTCATTGCCTATGGAGCTTTAAAAACGATTATTCCAAACTGGGGGCTGAATGGGAAGTCTTTCATTATACAGAGATTCTCTCCCGGCTGTCCGCCGAAGGCAAGATCGCCCCGAAAGTCAAATCTGACAGGAAGGTCTGTTTCCACGATCCATGCTATCTCGGAAGGCACAGCGGTATATATGATGCGCCAAGGGAACTGTTGAGCTCAATTCAGGGGATCGAAATCAGGGAACTCCAACGCTCGCGCGAGTCGAGCCTTTGCTGTGCGGGAGGAGGCGGTCGTATTTGGGCTGAGGCGCCTATGGGCGAACGCTTCGGTGAGCTTCGAGTTCTTGACGCCATCAGCGCAGGAGCGGAAGTGCTCGCCACTTCATGTCCATATTGCGTCAACATGATGACTGACGCCTGTAACAGCCTGGACAAGCAGGATTCCCTGGAGATAAAGGAACTCTCGGAGTTGCTGCTGGAAAGTCTGTAGCATAAATGGGGTTCCGGGTAATGGGCAATAGGTAATGGGCAAAAGTCCCATGACCCATTACCCTAACCTGTAACCCGGTTAAGGAGAACTTAATGCCAATCACCCTCGATGGTCTAAAACTACGCGCAGTCGATTATCTGCTTGCCTCCATGGAGGATGGGCAGCTCGTGTTTGAACCTTTCTGCTCCTGTGGGTCCACTCTGGACCAGGATTATCACTGCGCACAGTGCGGAAAGGTTTGCGATTGTAAATTCGTGGCATGCTCAGGCGCGCAAACGCTTGGGATTGTCGAAAAATTGATTTCCGGAAATCCCGGCTTCCGGGGCTTCGAAGCATTACTGCTGGAGAAGTAGAGGAATTCCGTATGCAAGCAACCGACACAGCGCAAAATTTAACCGAAAACAGTCCTTTTGATTTTGCCTGTAAAGACGATCTGCCATGTTTTACCCAGTGCTGCAAAGATGTAAACATCTACCTTACGCCATATGATGTGCTGCGGCTAAGGCAGACCCTTGGAATAAGCTCTTCGGGGTTCCTGGAAAAATATGCCCGGAGTTTTTTGTCCAAAGTCGGAAATATTCCCGTCGTGCAGCTCTTAATGGACCCGCAGACTCTATACTGCCCCTTTGTTTCCGAAGAGGGATGCCAGGTCTACGAAGACCGGCCATGGGCGTGCAGGATGTTTCCGCTCGACCTTGCCTCCACCACTGAAGCAAAATTCAGGATTATCGCCGGCAAAGAGCGCTGCAAAGGTCTGTTCGAGCGGTCAAAGGGCACTGTCAAAGATTGGCTCCAGTCTCAGGGTGTCCTTGAATATTCACAAATGGACAGAGAATTTCAATCAGTGGTTCCCGACTCCTTCAAACCTGGCGCCCCGATGAACGAAGGCCTCGGACGGGTGCTCTTTATGGCTTACGATTTGGACCGGTTTGCCGAACTCCTCGAAGATAGCCGCTTTTTGAATTTCCATGAGATAGACGATGAGACACTTTCCCTTGCCGGCAAGGATATGAAAGAGCTCTTAAGACTTGCCTTCCGATACATTCGCTCGCAGCTGGACGAGCTTTATCAGCTTGTTTGACCCAGTCCGCAAAAAATCTGCTCTTTTAACCTCCATGCCTGAGCGGAATTCCTGATGGAAAACGGGCAGCATGTGAAGATTGGTGAATGATGGAAATAAGAGAAACGGCGCCGGAATCAATTAAGGATAAAATCCAACCCCTGGAGAATGGAGGGCTTCGCTTTGCCTGCCACCCCGGAGTGGATTGCTTTACTGAGTGCTGCCGTGATTTGAATTTGCTGCTGACTCCTTACGACATAGTGAGACTCAAAAACCGGCTTGGCCTCAGTTCCGATGATTTTCTGGACCGCTATGCCGACTTCCGCTTTGACGAGGGCCGGCCAATCCCCATAGCCTATCTCCTGATGAGCCAAAACGAGCGAAAAACCTGCCCGTTCGTTTCGCCAAAGGGCTGTGTTGTTTACGAGGACAGGCCTTCGGCCTGCCGAATTTATCCTGTTGCCAGGGCCTCACGGCTGCACAGGCTCCATGGCGTGGTGTTGGAGAACTATTTTATTCTCCATGAAGACCACTGCCTGGGCTTCACCGAAGAGCAGTTCTGGAAAACGGATGAATGGCTCAAAGATCAGGGACTGGAGGATTATCACGAACTTAATGATCTCTGGATGGGATTAGTTACTCACCCAAAGCTCAGGAATGCGCATTTGTCCCAAAAACAGCAGCAGGTGTTCTACCTTGCGGGTTACAACATGGACAAGTTCCGGGAGATGGTTCACAACAGCCGCTTTTTAAGCGTGTTTCAAATCGAGGATGACGAAATCGGCCAAATCCGGATTAATGAAACGGCCCTTCTAAAGCTTGCCTTCAGGTGGATTCAATTCTCTATTCTCGGCGAAGGAACGCTGAGGCCCCGAACTGCATGAAAACAATCTGCGGAAGTAGAATGAATATTTTCCGTCATAATTTGGCTGCAAATCGCAAGCTTTCTAATTGCAATAAAAGTTCCCGAGCTTATATAGAAGCTATTCGCTCATCTTGTCGATTTCCAGGAACCGATGTCCCACGCACTGAGGGCGCCGGACCTGGCTCTTATATCTCAATCCGATTCCCTGTTCGAGGCTCAATTGATCAAGAAGCTGGTAGCCATTTTTGCTCTTTGCGCACTTATACTCACTCCCGTGTGCTTCTCTTTTGCAGTGGAATCCGAGCACGATCCCGGACAGAGCACCAGGTGGTTCAGGCTGGGTGAGCTTATGCTCAGCGCTACCCAAACCGACGGTGACTATCTTCTCAGGTTCTCAAAAGACGAGGAAGAGCTCTTTGCCGGGGCATGCGCTTTCAAAACGCATGAGCCAACTACAATAAAGAACACACCTTTGGCCGGTTGCAAAACGCTTCTGGCCTATTGCTTTTCCGGGGGCGCTCATTGCTGCACAACTCTTTTCATCGCCACGGAATGCGGCCCCCAAGCCTCGCTGGATATGGTCGACCTCGGACACACCAGCGGGAAAATACTTTTCGCCCAAACCGATGATGTGCCGGGGAAGGTGATGAAAGTCCATGACTGGCAGTTCGCCTACTATGGGCCGGAAGATTGCCTTATTCAGCTCTCTTTCGCCAATTCTCCTGCAATGACTCGATTGCTTGTTTTTGATAAAGGCCACTGGCGAGTGGATCGAATTGGTGAATTCAGCCGGTTTTATTCGCGTCTGATTGATAAGGCTGTACGTGAAGCACACTTCAGTGCAGCGAAGAACGAACCCGAACTGAGCGCCTCGCTGGCCATGAAGGCTGCATATTATGGTCTCATGAGCGGCAAGTCGTTGGACGAAACCGCTGAAGTCTTGAACCGCCTTTTCCCCGCGCAATGGAAACCGCAGGCGGGGAAAGTTATTCAGGACATCTACCGCGCGGCGTACGAATTCAGTCCGGTGGAAACTATCAGATGATTTTTGAAATTTAGTCAAATTTGGCTTGATCCCGAATTGACGCTCGTATATAAAATGCTCGGGAGAAAAGGAGGAGATCATATGCCGGAAATGGACAAACGAATGGAGATAAACGAACTGCAGGACGCAATTTATGAGCAGAGCCTCGTATTTCTTGCATTAAAAACGCGCCCGGGCTGCGAAGCGAAACTGGCTGAGACGCGGGAGCGAATAATTCGGATTTATCACAGGATTCAAACCCTGGCTTAAGGAAACAACGGAGAGTTTTCAGTTTTGAGTTTTGAGTTTTGAGTTAACTGAAAATTGTCCAATTCCATTCCTCAATCCCTCAATCCCTAATCCCTCAATTGTGGTTGTTTTTCATTCGTAATTCGTAATTCCTGAGCCTTTTGCAAGACTCAATAAGACCATCACCCCGGCGAAGGCCGGGGTCCAGAAACGATTGAAGAACCTGGATTCCGGCCTTCGCCGGAATGACGATGAAGGAGTTTTGCAAGAGCCTCTCCTAATTCTTAATTGCAGTTTAATGCCTGAGCGGATTGCAAATATTGTTTGGAATACATACTGTATCGCTAAATCTACGGGGACATCGTCAATGGTATCTGAACAGATCACATTATGCGCCGTGATACTGAGGAAACGACTCGAAAACAGGGGCTCAAGACATGAAAGAAATCAGTGAAGTGGTGACTCCGGAAGACATTCGCTACACTGAGGACCATGAATGGGCAAGGCTTGAGGGTGGGAAGATTCGAATAGGCGTTACTGATTATGCTCAGGATCAGCTCGGGGACATTGTCTTTGTGGAAGTGCCCCAAGTTGGCAAGAGCTTCAAAAAAAGCGAGGAATGCGGGACATTGGAGTCCGTCAAAGCGGTGGCCGAAATATATATGCCGGTAAGCGGTGAAATTATTGGAATAAATACCGCGCTGGAAAACTCGCCCGGTTTAGTCAATACGGCGCCATACTCCGATGGTTGGATTGCCGACATTAAGCCCACCGACCCCTCCGAGATGGATGGCCTTTTGGCCCGCGATGCTTATGTCGAGATGCTCAAAGGTATCAAGGAATGAGATATCTGCCTCACACTGAAGAAGACATCGCCGAGATGCTGGAGGCGGTAGGGGCAACAAGTCTGGACGATCTTTTCGCATCGATTCCGGAAATCTGCCGCCGCAAAACGGATCTCAGGCTGCCCGGGCCGGTAACGGAATGGGAACTCAACGACATGATGGCCGAGTTGGCGCAATCGATGGCTGCGGCTCCCCAATACAAAGTATTTCTGGGGGCCGGCAGCTACGAGCATTACATCCCGGCATCAGTATCCTATCTTCTTGGCCGGTCTGAATTTTCCACATCCTACACTCCATATCAGCCTGAAATAAGCCAGGGTACCCTGCAGGCAGTCTTTGAATACCAGAGTTTCGCCGCTTCCCTACTGGGAATGGATGTAGCCAATGCATCCCTCTATGACGGAGCTTCTGCGCTGGCTGAGGCCCTGCTGATGGCAGCCCGCGTGAACCGGCTCAAAAAAGTGGCGGTCTCGAGCCTCATTCATCCTCTGTACAGGCGTGTGGTCCGCACCTATTT
>OMOE01000151.1 GCA_900290365.1 Syntrophobacter sp. SbD1
CCCTGTCCCGGATGGCTGTTTTTTCTTCCTCGACGAGCTTCCGATAAATATCAATATTATCGGTCCCATGACTATCATCGAGCAGGCGCCCCAACTCCTTTTCGGATTCTTTGACGACTTCCGCCGTAATAGCCAGATGCCGAACAGGCGTTGAAGGGAGCTTCTTTTCAAAGGGTAACACGACCCTTTCCAGAACGCTGACCAGTCCCCGCGCGCCGGTTTTCTCCAGGAATGCTCTTTCGGCAATGATGCTCAATGCCTCATCTTCAAACCTAATATCAATTCCGTAACTCCGGAAATCTTCCTTCTTGGCATTGATTATAGGGTTATTGGGGTTCCTCAGTATCTGGGCCAAATCTTCCACGTCGAGCGGATCGAGCACTGCAACCACAGGTATCCGGCCCACGAATTCGCTTTCGAACCCGAATTCGATCAGGTCCTCGGCCTTTACGTGCTTTAAAAATCGAATATCGTTGTCACGGCTGTGTATCCGGGCGCCGAAGCCGATCTCCTGGCTCTGGAGCCTCTTTTTGACAATCTCGGCAAGACCATTGAAAGCACCGCTCATGATAAAAAGGATATTTTTCGTATGAACAGTCCGCTTCTCCCGTTTTCCAGTCTTGCGGTACTGCTCTATCGCCTGCATCTGGGAGATGGGATCGTGGGGCACCTTGAGATCCACTTCAGTCTCCTCCATCGGCTTGAGGAGCGCTCTCTGAACCCCTGTCCTGGAAACATCCGGCCCAATGAGGTGCTGCGATGATGCTATCTTGTCGATTTCGTCGATATAGATGATTCCATGCTCGGCCAGTTCGATGTCCTCATCGGCCTGAATCACCAACTCCCGGATCAGATCCTCTACGTCGCCGCCAACGTAGCCGGTTTCACTAAACTTAGTGGCGTCGCCTTTTACAAAGGGCACCCCGAGCTTCTGGGCTATCAGCTTGACCAGATAGGTCTTGCCAACGCCAGTCGGACCGACCAGGAGAATGTTGTTTTTGATCCTCCCCACCATCGGTTCGGTTCCAAACCTTGCGAGACCCTTCAGGTATCTTATCCGATTATAGTGAGTGCAAATTTTTGTTGCTAAAATGGCCTTGGGATCGTCCTGCCGGATGACATACCTGTTGAGGTAAGACTCAAGTTCGTCCGGTTTCATATCGAAGCGTATCTTTTCAATCCCACCCGATTTCTTTTCGCCCTCGACGTGTTCATTGCCATGCTCAGCGGCCATCATCGGCGAAATGACCTTGATCCTGTAGCCGTACTTTTTCGAAAGATACTCGCTGAGCTCTTTTTCGAGTGTTTCCTGATCCGGGAAATTTGGAGGTTCGCCCTGCATCGGAATGCCTTTCACAAACAGGATTGATTCATGCTCTCTTTATAATATCCAAGTTTAATTATAAATGTTGTCTACCGCGCATGCAATCATCCTGCTCGCAGAAACGGACCCACAGGATCCGCACATCATCTTTTCACATTAAATCCAACAGCCCTCAGCCAAAGATAATAAACAAACCGAAAACTCATACCTTAATTTGAGGATAGCAACCCAGGATGTAAAGGGGGGAATAAAATGGGGAGAAACAGGGTAGACGGTATACCCAAAACCTGGTTAGTGTTCACCACAGAGGGCACAGAGACAAAAGGGAATGGGCATGCAGGAAAAACCTGAAGCAAACAGGCCCTGTAAATCCTGTCCGCAAAGCTTTTCTCTGTGATCTCCGTGTCTCTGTGGTGGAATTTCCGGCGGTCCCACCGCCCTAGTCCCAGCCCAGGATCTCTTCATCATAGAGCTTTTCAAGCTTGCGCTTGTGCTTTTCTTCTTCATTTTCCAGGAGTTGGAAAAGTTTTGAAGCCTTTTCGCTCATGCATTTGTTTTTCCAGCCTGAATAGAAGGCCAGCGCTTTTTCTTCTTTCTTCATCGCGACAATCAGGGCTTCCTGGTAGGTGATATCGTCCGAAAAAGTCACATCGACCAGGTAGTCGCTGATCTTCAGATTTTCCACATCCTTAAATATTACCTTATCGAGATTGAGCGAGTCCAGGTTTCTGAGCATGTCCCTGTGGCCCTGCTCTTCGGTTACCATTTCCCTGAAGAACTCCTTTATACCCGGGTTCTTCGCGCGCTCGGCGCATTTGCGGTAAAACTCCATCGCTTTTTCTTCTTTTTCAATGGCGAAATCGACAACATCACTTACTGAATGGCAGGAAAGGGTGCTCATTGGGTTACTCCTCTTTAGAGAACAGAGATACGTGGGAAAAGCTCGAAACCTCGACAAGTCCCAAGTCGGTCAATTTCAACTCCGGTATGACCGGAAGAGACAAAAAGGAGAGCGCCATAAACGGATTATCGAGTTTTGCCCCCCAATCCTTTACTCGCAATTTGAGCACCTTCAGCCTGTCCGATACATCCGAAGCAGGCAATAAGGACATAAGCCCTGCGATTGGAAGGGGCAGAATCTCCACCTGGCCGTCCAGGGCGGCGGCCATGCCTCCGCCGGTTTGTCTCAATGCGCAAACCGCCGCGACGATATCGGAATCCGATACGCCCGCAGCAATTACATTGTGCGAATCGTGGGCAACGGAAGTAGCGATAGCTCCTTTTTTCAGCCCCAGGCCGTGAACGAATCCCACGGCCGGCGCCCTGCCGGGAACGTATCGATTATAGACCGCCGCTTTGAGCAAATCGCGCTCGGGATCGCAAACAACGCAGCCGTTTTCAATTTTCGGGTCCATAAGAAGCTTGCGCGTAAATAATGTCGCCTCCAGTATCCCGATCACGCGCAATTTACCGGATTTGGCCGGGACTGACAACTGTTGCGCGCTTATCGTGCCGATATTCATCGGGCTGCCCGGTAAAGGCGGCATCGGCCGGCCGATGATGTCGGTCAAAAGCTCGCCCTCTCGCGCAATTTCGATTCCACTGTTGAAGACCCGCACCGGATTCCACGGATTAAGTGTAGGACTGATGCTGAAATCGGCAAAAAACCCAGGGCCAAGCGCGCCGCGCCTTCGGAGGTGAAAATAGTCGGCAGGGGTCCGGGAAGCAAGCGTTATGGCGCGCACGGGGTCCATGCCCAGGTTCATTGCAGCATTGACTATGGCATTCATGTGACCTTTATCGATCAGATCATCCGGGTGAAGATCATCGGATACGAACATGCAGCGCGGCCAGGTGGAATCATTTACTATCCCGATAAGCTTGCGCAGGTCTTTTGACTGGCTCCCCTCGCGAATCATGACCGTCATTCCGCGCGCCAGCTTTTCAGACGCTTCCTCCAGGGACGTGCATTCGTGATCGGAGCCAATGCCGGCAGCTATATAGGCGTTCAGGTCCCGTCCCGAGAGCGTTGGACAATGACCGTCTATGACCATTTCCTGAAAAAGCAGGAGCTTGTCGGTAACCTCCGGATCGGCTTGAATTACACCCGGAAAGTTCATTACTTCCGCAAGCCCGGGGATCTTATCGTTTGGCAGCAGTGACTGGAGATCGACCGCCTTCAGGTTCGCACCGGAAGTCTCCAGGCCAGAGGCAGGGACACAGCTCGGCAGGTTGAAAAACATATCCAGGGGAAGATTGCGTGCGCACTCGAGGAAATACCTGATGCCGTTCAAACCGAGCACATTTGCGATTTCATGCGGGTCCGCAACCACCGCGCAGGTACCCCACGGCATCACCGAGGCGCAAAAAATGGCCGGACTCAATAGAGTGCTTTCGATATGAATATGTCCATCTATGAAGCCGGGACAGACATACATGCCATCGGCCCGCAGGGTTTCCCGGGATTGGTAGCCGTCTCCCCACCCGACGATGAAACCGTCATGAATAGCAAGGTCGGCGGTCTCGATCATCCCGGAAAAAACATTGACCAGCCGGCATCCCTTTATACAAAGGTCTGCTGGACGCTCTCCCCTCGCAGCCTGGATCAACCCTGTCAAACGCGCAGTATCCATCTTCATTTACATTTTGTACTTGCTGAAATCGGAAGGATCGAGTTTATCGAGCATGTCAGCCCACTGCTCCTTGTTATTCACGTCAAATGCGGGCTTTGCTGCATCGGATTTGAGATACTTCGTAATTACTTCGTCATTGACAAAGATGGGGGCGTTGGTGCGAAGCGCGATTGCAATGGCGTCACTTGGGCGCGAGTCGATAGTGCTGAGCTGTTCGCCGTTTCGTATGTGGATAAGGGCGTAATAGGTATTGTTCTTCAGTTCGCACACCTCTATGCGCTCCACCTTGACATTCAGATGGTCGAAAAGAATCCGGATCAGGTCATGAGTCATAGGGCGGGGGAACTGGATCTTTTCTAGTTCGGTGGCGATTGCCGTAGCTTCCAGCAGGCCTATCCAGATAGGGAGCGTGGTATCGTCGGCAATATCTTTGAGCACCAGTATCGGCGAGTTGGAATGAGGATCCATTACCAGCCCTGTCACTTTCATCTGCTTGAACATGCTTTCCTCCAAACACGTATTCCAGGGGTCCCGGAGAATTGGTTGAGTTGAAAGTTCGGAAATTCCCTTCAGGCTGGGCCTTGGGCAAACTATAACCTCGATTAGTGTGCGAAGCAAGGCAAAGCTAATCCTTTTACAGGGGTGGGGTGCACGGCAAACCGGCTTCCGTGATAACGTGGCAAAACCGCTTCACCACAGTCTATCATGTACCTGTGGGACACCCGAAACCATAAAAAGGCCCGCAAGGGTGGGCTAAGCGCGCGCAACCCACCAAGTCTTTTCGAGACAGTATCTCATGTCCCCATGGGACACCCTGAAAGCATGAAAAGGGATGCGCCAATCAGACCCCTTGTCTAAAGTGGTTGTTCTTTAACTTTTGCCTTTTTACTTTTTACTTGCGCAAGCCGGACCCCCATTTTCGTCATTCCGGCAGTTCTTTTGGGCCGGAATCCAGTGACTTTTCGAAGCAGAGACACGGGGATCAGCGAGAAAATCTTTGCGGTACAGGATTTACAAGATTAACAAGAATAGAATAAAGGCCGGCTCCCTGCTTGCTTCAGGTCTTTCCTGCATGCCTATTTCCATTTCTCTGTGTAACTAACATCGAGTTTCTTGAAATTTTGCCAAGATTTCTTGCTGCCGCCGAGGGCAGCGGCGAACCCGGCTGGCGGTCCCACCGCCTTGTCAAGATTTTCTTGAACAGCAAGCCGGGTGGTCAAGCAGGCCGCACGCTACCGCCAGCAGCACCAGCGAGGCATTAGCGGCGAGCTCGGGGCAAGTGTGAACGGACGGATACTTCTGTCCACCTTGTCCACACAGTCCACGATTGTGCTCTTCCCGCAGCGACACAGCAGACTGGCACGCGCTACGGTGGTGAGCTTTTATCTGCGCCATCTCAAGATCAACCGTAGCCGCTCGAACGAACAGCCGGATAGTTCGAGTTTGTCGATCGGATAGTTCTTTGCCTATGCGCGCTTTCTTGGCGATCTCTGACTGGAAGAGTGGACAGAGCGGTAAATACTTTCACTCACCCTTTACTTTAACGTTGCCTTGAGTCGACTTATCAACAGACATCAGCAAGGCCAATATGTTGTCTTACCGAGTTCAGATACTCAAGGATTTTTTCGGACACGGCGGAATCGAGATTCTCAAATTCCATACCGCAGACAATCTTGCCTCTATCCAGTGAAACATGTTTAAAAGTGCCAGAAATGGGAATCGATCCCGCTAGTTGTTCAAAATGGAGCTTCGCCTTTTCGCCAGGACAAATGGAACATTGTAACTTAGGGATTTCGTCTGGAAAGATGTCCTTATTATTGCTCGTCATAACATCCTGTATCTTTATGGCATAATCTGAACTAAGTGTAGGCGGATGGAAGGTAAAGGCACACCCGCCGGTGTTAATATTGGTCACAACTCCATTGTAGATTTCTCCATGAACTTCAGCCCTGACAAGGTAGAAGCAGCCAATTCTCGGCTCCTTGCGGACATTATGGGTCTCTATATGATCTGGATAATCAACTAATATTAGTTGCACCGGCTTACGCACAATACCTTGAATGAAGGAGCGGAACCCAAAGACGAGGCCAAGTCCATTATGTACATAGGAAACCTCTATCCGGTTTCCTTCGTGTAGATGACCCAATATTTCAGTCCCGTCCGAAGTTCGGATAACGATGTATTCCCATGGTTTTCTCCCGACGATGACGCTTGAAAATTGTCTATTAGAGGTCCCAAGCTTAATTAGGAGTTGAGTTCCGATATCGATATCGATATCGAGGTTTTTTCCTCGTGCCTCATCTAAAGAGATTGCCCTGCTGCGACCTGGTGCGGTCGTCTTTTTGACCGCTGATCGCTCGACATTGCCAACAGTACTGTCTATGGGCGCAGAACACACGTGAGTCTGGATTCCCTTCTCTAGTGAACTAATAGGATATGATCGGCAAACTTCATTTATTAATATATAAGATAACATAAACGAATGTCAACATACCGTTTGACTCAAACCACGCCAGGCTCCTTGTGTTTCCTCGCATTTGTCATCCATTTCTATGTAATAAACACATTATCGGCAGGAGGCGGGGCTGCCCTCGGCTTTGCCTATAATGACCCGGATAACGTGGTACAGGTTTCCTACCCCAACGGGACATCGCAGACCATAACGTATGCGACCTGCTGCCCTCATCTTACAGCGTCGGTGACAGACAGGGCCGGAAGATCGACCCAGTACACTTACAATCCCTTGAAGCGCTTGACCGAGATTGCATACCCCGGCGGGGCAACTGTTAGTTACGGCCACGATGCCAACATGAACCGCACGAGTGTTACGGACCCGAACGGAAATGCGACGTCGTTTAGCTATGATACGCTAAACCGCCGGATCCGGCAAACCGACCCGACTGGCAATGCGACCAGTTTTGCTTATGACGCGAACGGGAACCGCACCTCGACAACCGATGCCACAGGGAAGATCACAAGTTACAGCTACGATTCGATGAACCGTGTTTCGAAGGTTACGGACCCTGCGGGCTCTGCAACCAGCTATACCCGCGATCTCAGGGGACTTGTGACCCTTAAGACCGACCCCTTTGGCAAGAATACAAGCTTTGTCTACGACGCGGCCGGCAGGCCCACGAGCAAAACGGACAAGAACGGAGCTACGCTTACCTATGCCTGCACCCCTGTCGGAAAGCTTGCGAGCGTCACCTATCCCGGTGGGGCGCAAGTGAACAATACCTACGACGGATTCGGCAGGCTCACGAGCATGCAGGACCCGCATGGGTCCAGTTCGTATTCCTACGATGCGGCGAGCAGGCTCGCGAGCGTTACCGATCCCAAAGAGCAATGCGGGGCTTGAAAAAGGAAAATTCATTCAATGACTGTCTCGCCATGGTTTCCCTTCTGGCATGCCTTGGTTCCTGCGGGAGTTTTCGGGGGCAAGGAAAAAGTGCGCCTTGAGCCGTTTGCTGAGATAGAAATCAATCTCGGCGATCTCTGGCTGGACGAGTTGGTAGAGTGGTAAATGAGATGAACAATCGTACCCGTTGACCAATGCCCATCCATAGATTAGGCTGTGGATAATGATCCACAGTGAGGTTTTTATGAAGACGATTCAGATGCCCATAGATGAACCGCTCCTGGACGAGGTCGATCATGTTATCCAGGACCTCAAAACCACTCGTTCGGCATTCATCCGCTCAGCCCTGCAACTTGCACTTCAGAAGTATTCAATCTCCAAATTGGAGCAGCAGCATACAGAGGGCTACGAAAGACATCCCGCAGCCCCGGGTGAGTTTGATATCTGGGAATCGGAGCAGGCATGAGGGGAGCAGTGACTTAAGGAGACGTGTACTGGTACACTTTCAAAGAGCCGGACAAACGCCGGCCGGTTCTGATTTTAACGCGTAATTCCGCTATCCCGGTCCTTACCTCTCTCACTGTTGCTCCCATCACTTCAATAATTCGCGCAATTCCAACCGAGGTGAGGCTCAGTCAAACTGAGGGTCTCTTCACAGATTTTGTGCGGTGAACCTGGATAATATACAAACGGTTCAGAAAGCAAAGGTTGGTGCTTTCATTACCCATCTTTCATCGCATCATATGCAGGCAGTCAAGAAAGCCATTGAATTCGCGCTGGGCTTCGACGCCCTCCTTTGAAACTCTCATGCGGTATCAGTATTGACAGAGCAGCGCGGCGGTCCGTCGCCATGAACTTAAAAAGAGGGGATAAGAACAATGTTCAAAAGAATTGACCACATAGAGATCGTTCCGCATGATTTACAGAGGTCCATCGACTTTTACGCAGGGATTCTGGGCTTCAAAATAAAAGAAAGGAAGAAGGTCGATGCGCCGCCTCTGGAAGAAGTTGTCTATCTGGATCTGAATGGTACCGTTATAGAGCTTTTATCAGTCAAAGATCCCGCACCCATGTCCCAGGAGCAATGGCAGATCGGCTACCGTATGATGGCTCTGGAAGTGGCGGATATGACTAGTGCCGTCCAATACCTGAAAGGTAAGGGCATCGACACAACCTGGGGGCCGGCCTCTCTGGGACAATCCCAACGGGCCGAAATACAGGACCCCGATGGACTCAGAATTGAACTGAGGCAATGGTAGCGGGCGGGATGTTGGCGGGATGACAAAAGACGAGGTAATAATCAGCAGAATTCGGTGAGCGCCTCTCTCTGGGGTCATGGCTTGAAAAAGGAATATTCTATCAGCAACGGTCTCGCCATCTCTTTGTCTACCGACCTGCCATGAAGGTTGTCCACACCGCATTTCCCTTTTTCAAGCCTTGAACTTTCACTATGCCGGTTTATCCGGCGCTTTCGGCCCGACCCATTTGCCAAAGACCCCATTTGCATATCGCATAATCGGTGCAATTAGAAATCAGAGACTTATTCATCATCAAAAGGGATAACCTGCTTCTGGCCCGAATTGCGATTACTGAGAGGGACCGAAGCCTGTCCGTTGCCTGCCTTGAGATGGCCATTTGCTTTCTTTCAATATGCTGTAATCATCTTCGGCTCTTTTGCAGCCTTCTTCAATTCGACCTTTTTCCGCAAAGCTGTGGCGCCTCCGACCAGGGTTGCCAGTTCGGCCACAAATTGCTTCATCTGCTCTGCCTGAGCGCTCATTTCCTCCGAGGCGGAAGCGGATTCCTCGGCATTCGAGCAATTGCGCTGAATCACATTCTCCATTTCGTTTACGGCCTTGCTGATTTGTTCAATCCCTTGAGCCTGTTCACCGGATGCCGCCGAGATCTCCCCCACCAATTCTCCCATCCTGACGGAGCTCGTTTGTACCTCGGAGAACTCGGTGTTGGTCTTCCGGACAAATTCAGAGCCTTCCTTTATTTTCTTGACTGTACCTTCAATCAGATCGGCAGTATTTTTTGCCGCCCCGGCAGCTCTCATGGCCAAATTTCTCACCTCATCGGCAACAACGGCAAATCCCGCTCCGGCCTCACCGGCCCTGGCGGCTTCAACCGCTGCATTGAGCGCCAGCAGATTCGTTTGAAAAGCAATTTCGTCAATGGTCTTGATGATCTTTGAAGTCTCTTCACTGGCTTTTGAAATCTCTTGCATGGAAACGGTCAGGTTCGCCATTGATCCGTTGGCTTGACCGACAACCTGCCTGGTCTTGTCCATCAGAGCATTGGCCTGATTGGCGTTTGCGGCGTTCTGCGTTGTCATGGAGGACATCTCTTCCAAAGAGGAGGAGGTTTCCTCGATAGATGCCGCCTGCTCGGATGCCCCTTCGGCAAGCTCCTGGCTGGCAGAGGCCACCTGTGCCGAAGCTGAAGCAACTTGCTTCGCTCCATCGGTCAGCCCCTCTGCAATCCTCTTGATGGGCCGTGTTATGCCGATTGCAAGGAAGAAAGCGAGGCCTATGCCAATCACCGTGGCACAGGCGAGGCCGGCAGTCAGAAAAAGGGATGCCCCCGAGAGCCTAGATACCGTATCCTCGGACGATCGCCCCATTTCCTCTATCCTTGCGTGGCTTATCTCTTCTGCAACTGCCAGGACCCGTTCCGCTACGGCTAGCCTTTTCTGAGAAAGCTCCTGCAGCGATTGCCAATTCAGAAGAAGCCACTTCAGCAACTTTTCGAAATGGTCGCCTGCATCCATTATTTCTGTTAGCTCTTTCTCGTTTGAGTTCTGGTCGGCAATTGCAAGAAGTTGCTCGATCTTAGTGCTCATATCGGAGAAATTCTTCTGTGCCTCAAAGGCGACCTTTGGGTCTCTAAGGGCCTGGGCCTTGAAATTGGCGATGCGCACCCAGTTGCAGAGATCGATGACCTCGTTGATGGTGTTGATCTTTTTGACTCGTTCGGAAAGCTTCGACGGGTCTGCATTGCTATTTATTTCTTCATCAAGCGCCTGGTTTTGGTCCTTGAGGTACTGGTAGCAATTCATCATGTACTTCTCAGCAGCACCATCCATGGTATGCCTTGCGTTTTGAAGCGCCTTGACCATCTCAGTGCTTTCATGGACGAGATTCTCATATTCGAGTACGGCCGCATCCGCCTGTGTGATTCCCTCGCTGAGTTTGAGCAGCGAGGGGTACTTTGTTGACAGATCCTTGGCCTGACTTAATCCCTTCTTCACTTGATCGAGAGTCTTCATCCCCGAATCCAGGTAGGTTGCATCCTCTGTGTACGCATAGTCTCGTATTTTCAACATGGTCTGGAGCGAATTTCTTTCAACCTCTGTGGCGAGACGCACTTCGGGGAGGTATTCGCGGTCCATTTTCTCAGACATCACCCGGGCGCTCTTCATCTGCCAAACGGCAACGCTTCCGATCATAGCTGTTATGGCAATCATAAGCCCGAAACTTGAACCGATCTTCAAGCTCAATTTCATCTTGGCGAACATTACGTTCTCCTCGTCTTTGAAGTGAGGTTCGACAGGGGTTCGACAGTAGAATAAGGAGTTTGCTTGCACAACAGCAGCGATGTCGAAAAAAAGGAAGGGTTCTCGAAGCGCCCTAAACTCTACCATTTCAGTAGGGTTTGTCTGTTATTCGGCAAAACAGGATCGCAACTTTAATGAAAGTTCACAATCGGCAGTTAGGGCCGAACCGCTCTATGCGGAGGATAGCCGGCTTTACCTGAAGAGATGCCCTGAAAGATCTAAATGGACGGAAGCTTGTTCATTTGTAATTCGTAATTGATTTCATGGACCTCGCCCATCAATGAATGAGTATGGGCGAAGGCGATTTTTATCGAAAGGATTTTCCCTTTAGATGATGAAGGCGCGTCGAAGTTGACTATCCTGTTCTGAGAGGTTCGGCCGCTCATCTGGCCGTTGGCCGCCCTGCTCGGCCCTTCGACGAGCACCTCCCGGATCGAGCCTGCCTCTGCAATATATTTGCCCATCGTGATATCGGCCTGGAAGCCCTGAAGTTCGTTCAATCTGCGTGCGGAGGTCTGCCTGTCCACCTTGTCCGAAAATTTGGCTGCACGCGTGTTTGGACGGTCCGAGTAGCAGAAGGAAAAAAGATTATCGAATTGGACTTCACCCAGCAGTTTCATGGTCATTTGGAAGTCTTCTTCGGTTTCGCCGGGAAAGCCGACAATGACATCGGAAGTAAGAGCAATTTCAGGACAAATTCGGCGAAGCCGCCTGATTTTTTCAATATAGGCGGAAACAGTGTAACCTCTGTTCATCCGGGCCAGAATGCGGTCCGACCCCGCCTGCACGGGAAGGTGAAGATGTTTGCAAAGCGAGTTCATTTCGGCGAAACAGTCCATCAGTTCATCTGTGAGGTCCTTGGGGTGGGACGTCGTAAACCGGATGCGCGCAATGCCGGTCTCGGTCCCGATACGCCGCAGAAGATCGACGAATGTGACGGCTTCGCCTGTCCCCTTCCCGTATGAATTGACGTTCTGGCCGAGCAAAAGGACCTCGCGAACGCCGGAGGCTTCCAGCAGCCTGATCTCTTCGAGTATTTCACCGGACGGCCTGCTCCGCTCCCGGCCGCGCACATACGGAACTATGCAGTACGCACAGTAATTGTTGCAGCCCTGCATTATGGTGACCGGGGCCGTTACGCTTCCTTCCGGGAATATTTGCAGGCCATCGGTTTGATGGCCGCCATTTTCCTCGTCAGCCACGCAGGCGAGCCTTCCGCCGCTTTCCTGCACCCGCTGGAGCAACTGCCCGATTGAGTTCACAGCCCTTGTGCCTATCACCATATCGAGGTGATCGAACTTGTCGAGCAACTTCTGGCCCAGTTGCTGGGCTACGCAGCCCCCGGCTATAATCTTCAGGTGCGGTTTTGACTCCTTCAGGCTGCGCAGCCTTCCCAGAAAGGAGTGCACCTTTTGTTCCGCCTTCCCGCGCACAGAACAGGTATTTAGAAAGACAACGTCAGCCTGAGCGATATCATCGACCGGCACGTATCCCCTGGCGGCGAGCAACCGCAGGACCCGCAGCGAATCATATTCATTCATTTGGCAGCCGATCGTATGGACGTACAAACCAAGGGAGTTTTCAGTTTTGAGTTTTGAGTTTTGAGTTAAAAGCATGACAGTTTTCAGTTTCCAGTTTTGAGTTTTTGAGTTTTTGAGTTACTTCCCTGCCACCCCTGGTTATCCGTGCTCACCCCCGAAAGCGTTTTTAGTTTTTAACTCAAAACTAAAAACTCAAAACTATCTACTCGAAAGCCGTTCAATCATCGTCTGCATCATACGGCCGGCCGATTCCGGGTAATCTCTAACCAACGAGTCAAGATCGTCGGCGCCGTATCTTTCGACGACGCTTTCGCCTATGCTCTTCACGCAGGCTGGATCGAGTGAAATTGGACACCCGAAAAACTCCCCGGGTTTAACGATGCGGGCGACGTCACTGCCGCCCCTTGTTACCTGCAAGCCGCCCTCGGTGGATATAAGCCGGAAAAGATCGGTCCCGCGGTTCACCTCCTCCATTATTACCTCGCCGTCCTTATAAAAATTAATGCGCTCCATATCCGCAAGTAAAGGCTGGGGGTTGTCCAGCAGATTTGTTGTTGTCCGGTTGAGCTGGCCTAGTACGGAAACAAGCAGACTCTGGACCATCCGCGGGCTTTCACGAATAAGGTGGTCAAGGGTGCCGGACCCGTATTTGGCCACCCTGCATTCTTGCGCCGCTTTGGCCGAGTACTGGCACGGCTCTTTTAACAAGAGGCTATCCAGGGCAAAGATATCCTGCTCGAAAAGAGCCCTGATCTCCTTTCCGTTCTTGCTCAGCATCACCTGACCGCTCAGGATTACAAGAAAGAAAGGACACTCCTGTCCCTCCGAGAGTATCACCTCGCCTCTTTGGAAAACCACTACCTCTAAAGCCTGTGACGGGTCTTTCCTTATATCTATCGGGATCATAATCTTCCCCGGGAACAAAAAAAGAGATTACAACAATTTAAACGCATTGAGAGGAAATCTTCAAATCCGCCTCGCTTAGATTCAGCCTGTTCCTTTCAGCTTCGAGTATTCTGAGGATATCCTGCTCGCATCCGGGCGCAATTGATATGGAGACCAGTCCAAGCGTTGAGTCGATAGTCGATACGACGGCCATTCCGGGATATGCTTCAACTATGAACCTGAGGTAGTGAATCTGGTAAGGATCGATCAGATAGTTGCGTACCGAGCACTCTTCCGGTGGATTTTGCAAAGTTTTCCCCTTTTCCTTAAGCCGCTTGTATGATAGCAAATAATTTCTTGGAGGAGTAATCTCGAATGCGAAAATATACTTCAATTGTTTCATTCTACATCTTTTTGCTTCCGATTTCAATTTTGGCCGGCGGGTGGCCTTGCCACGCTGACGCCGCACAGTCCGGGTCGGCAACTTATTTTAGCAGCGGCCAGTCCGTATATGACCCACAGGACAACGCGAAAAGCCATCTGCAGGCTGTTCAGGACTTTATGGTCCAGGGCCTTACCCAGGCGATAGGATCATTTCTGAGCCCCTCGCAAATGGGCGCTCAGTTTGCCGAAATACAGAAAAGCGTGCTGGCCAAACCGGAAAAATACGTCGACTCTTACCAGGTTTTTTCCGAAGAGCAGACCGGCGCAATGGTGCGTGTGGTCGGACAGGTCACCGTCTCGATGGAACCACTGAAGGAAGATCTGCTGAAATCGGGAATTTTGGCCGTTCAACAGAAGCCGCAGGCTCAGTCTGACCCCCAGCCCGGCATTGGCGCCCCCGCCGAGGCTAACGAGAGCGCCAACAAACAGGAGGAAGCCGGCGAGGGGCCTTCCGGAGCCGCCGATGAGTCACGGCCTCCGGCCCAGCTTAAGCTGACAACTTCCGGCCCCGCGGTAAATGAGGGGGCCCAGGGCAAAGCGATTTCCCGCGGAATCTCATCGACTAAAAGAGAAATCCTGTGGGCGGTATCGGAAAAATGGGAGCAGGAATGGGTGCTTCCAACAGACAGCGGTGATGTTCGCTCTCTTTTTGCTCGAAGTTTTGGCAGGCAAATGGACGATCTGGACTTTTCAATCCTTCTGCCCCAGCCCGGCTCTGTGAGGATGGATCTGGGGGGCAATGTCCCTGCCTCGCAGGTCATATCGCTTGCCGAAGGGCTCGGCATACAGGATGTGGTGGTCGGCAAGGTTTCCTACACGGAGGACCGCAACAGCAACCAGGTATTGCTTGATGCCGGCCTTCGCGTGATCAGGATCGGCCAGGGCAAGTCTGAATTCGAACTTCACAGGACTCAGAATATGGAGGATATGTCTAACCAGGAAGGGGCCATTGAGCTTGCCAGGCGGATCGCTCCGCAATTGAGCAGCCTGCTCGGGGGAGCTCAGACGGCGGGGGCGCACAAGAGCGGTGAAGGCGGTCCGGCTTCCGGGCAGGGTGAAACCTCGGCACAGCCGGAAAATGCGGGGCCGCTCCTGATCTATGTGCCCTCTGCCCAGTATTCCTACTGGATGGAATTGGAAAGTATGCTGCGCCAACAGTTTAAGAATCTGCAGCGAACCGGACTTGAGATAGGCGCGACGCAAAGTGCCGTGAAGCTCGACGGAGTTGGTGGCGGATATATACTGAAGATGAGCGGCACTCGACTTCCGAGTGGCGCAATGATCCTGATAGACTCTTATTCAACGGAATCGAAGACCATGAAAGTGTCATTTACTCCCCCTGAAAAAGTCCAGGCCGAAACGAAATGACGATACCAAACCTGCTTACGCTTGCACGCATTTTGCTCACGCCTTTGCTTGCATGGTTTATAATGAACGGATGGATGACGGCGGCTTTTTTTGTTTTCTTCATTGCCGGCTTGACAGATGCGTTCGACGGACTGCTCGCAAGGGTCCTCAATCAGAGATCCCGCCTGGGTTCATATATAGATCCGCTCGCAGACAAGCTGCTTATCGTCAGCTCGTTTCTTCTGCTTTGGAAGATTGCTGAAATACCTCTTTGGCTGGTGCTCATCACCGTTGGCCGCGACCTTATGATTCTGAGCGGATTTTTCGCCCTGCTCTACAACCAGGTAAAGGTCGAGATAAAACCTCTTGCATCCAGTAAGCTGACAACCCTTTTTGAACTGGGAACGGTTTTCATATTACTTGGCAAATCAATTCTGGAATTTTCGGGGTGGTTGTATTCGGCCTTTTTCATCATAACGGCAGGTTTTTCGATTATTAGCGGAGGGCAATACTTCTATAACGGCATGTCCCTTTACAGGCAGCACCGGGAAGGCACAAAAACAGGCTATTAGGCTGAAGGTTGTTAGGCAGTACCTGCGTCCTCACAAAAGATCGAACGCCGAACTATAAGCGTCTAATGTGGGGGCGTAAGTTTAACGCGAATCCGAACATAGTGAGGGTTCACCCCTTCTGCCTCCTTCGCAGGTTTTCCTTGACATAATCAGACTTGGTCGTTATAGATCAAGAGCTTAATAGGCACGTAGCTCAGTGGGAGAGCGCTACCCTGACACGGTAGAAGCCGGCGGTTCAAAACCGCCCGTGCCTACCACTTAGCGAAAACAATGCAGATTGCTATCGGGCTTGGAGATTCATTCTAACTCGGCTGGCTGCCTGATTGGACCCAAATCATATAAGGAAGATAAGCTCCGGCATTGATGGATAATTCCAGTCAAGGCATCTTTCCAAAATGGTGGGGGTGCCTTTTTTTGTTGCGGTCCCATGCAGGCAATGAGTGAAGGTTTGAGGTTTATGCCAAAAGAGATCGAGGTTACCGTCCTTCCCGTGGGGAATAAGCTGGAAGTGCCCAAAGGGACCAGTGTTTCGGAAATTCTGGGTAAAATGGGGCGTTCCGGAGATTCTTGGATCGCAGCAAAGCTCAACGGCCAACTGGTCGATCTGACCCGCACGGTCGAAGAGAACTCCGCTCTGGAAGGAATCGGAATCGATTCGCCGGCAGCCATTGAAATTCTCAGGCACAGCGCCGCCCATATAATGGCCCAGGCCGTAAAGTCGATTTTTCCCGAAGCGCGCGTAGCCATCGGCCCTGCAATTGAAGCCGGTTTTTACTATGACTTCGATGTGGCCAGACCCTTCACGCAGGATGACCTGGAAAAGATCGAAGCCACGATGAGGGATATAACTTCGCAAAAGCTTGCTTTCTCCAGGCGGGAAGTGCCCCGCGAAGAAGCGATCGGATTTTTTTCAGGCTTGGGCGAAAAATACAAGGTCGAACTCCTCGAAGAGTTCACCGACCCTGTCGTTTCCTTTTATCAGCAGGGAGATTTCATCGACCTTTGCCGTGGTCCTCACATTCCTCATTCCGGTTTTCTCAAGGCATTCAAGCTCACAAGCGTAGCTGGGGCTTACTGGCGGGGAGATGAACGCAACCAGATGCTCCAGCGCATCTATGGGACTGCCTTCTTCGATATAAAAGCACTGAAAAAATATCTCGAATTCCTGGCGGAGGCTCAAAAGCGCGATCACCGGCGACTGGGAAAGGAACTCGATCTGTTCAGTTTCTCCGACGAGGTAGGCGCGGGTATGGTTATTTACCATCCGAAGGGAGCGCTCATTCGCCATATTCTGGAGAATTTTGAAAAACGCGAGCACCTGCTTCGCGGCTATCAGTTAGTGATCGGCCCGACGCTGCTCAAAACCGAACTGTGGAAGAAGTCAGGCCATTTCGATCACTACCGCGAAAATATGTATTTCACGGAGATAGACGAACAGTCCTATGGCGTAAAGCCGATGAACTGCTTGTCTCACATGCTGATCTACAAGTCCAAAATCCGCAGCTACCGTGACCTGCCTCTTCGCTTTTTCGAACTGGGAACAGTGCACCGGCACGAAAAATCCGGCGTGCTGCACGGCCTCAACAGGGTCCGGCAGTTTACCCAGGATGATGCCCATATCCTGTGCACCCCCGAGCAGTTGAACGATGAAATCGTAAGTATTATTGATTTCGTTGCCGAGGTTATGGGGATCTTCGGCTTTGACTTTGAGATGGAAATCAGTACCCGGCCCGAAAACTCCATTGGCTCGGACGAAGATTGGGATCAGGCGACCGGGGCACTGACCAAAGCGCTTCAACAAAAGGGACTCGATTTTCATCTATGCGAGGGGGAAGGCGCTTTTTACGGACCCAAGATAGATGTTAAACTCAAAGACGCCCTTGACCGCCGTTGGCAGTGCGCCACAATCCAATGTGATTTCACGTTGCCGGAAAGGTTCGATCTGAATTATATTGGAGCGGATGGCGCCAAGCACAGGCCTGTCATGGTGCACCGCGTGATCCTTGGGTCCCTGGAGCGTTTCCTGGGAGTTCTAATTGAACATTACGCGGGGGCCTTCCCCGCATGGCTGGCCCCGGTGCAGGCGATGATCGTAACCGTGACCGATGCGCAGCTCGATTTCGCCCGGGGGGTCTTTCGCGAACTCCGCGGCCGGGGAGTTCGCGCGGAAGTCGATATGAGGAGCGAGAAACTCGGCTATAAGATTCGTGAAGCCCAATTGCAAAAAGTCCCGTACATGCTCGTTATCGGCGACAAGGAAGTTCAGCAGGAAGCAATCGCGCCCAGAAAACGTGACGGAACTCAACTGGATCTAATGACGCCGTCCCAATTTGCCGACTTGGTGGAAAGGGAGTGTCTCGATTCCAGTAAGGGACGTGTCGGTTTGAACGTTATTTGAACAGCCCGGATTTTTTAGGCAGAAAAAATAAACTTTAGCTAAAAGGAGATACTAAACTGGAGAAACAGGCCAATGTGAATGAAAAGATTCGTTCGCCGGAAGTCAGGGTGATCGGACACGACGGCACGCAGCTTGGAATCATTCCGGTCAGAAAGGCCATGGAACTGGCTGCGCTCCAACACCTGGATCTGGTGGAAGTTGCCCCGAACGCCGATCCCCCTGTTTGCAAGATAATGGATTACGGAAAGTTCAAGTACCAGCAGAACAAGCGGTCGCAGGAGGCCAAAAAGAAACAGACCGTAATCCAGGTAAAAGAGGTAAAGATTCGCCCGAAGACCGACGAACACGATCTTCAGGTGAAGATCCGGCATATAAAGCGTTTCCTCGAGCAAAAAGACAAGGCCAAGGTGACCATTCTTTTTCGCGGCAGGGAGATCGCTTATTCCGATCAGGGTTTTAAAGTTTTGGACCGGATAAAGGACGAACTCAAGGAACAAATCGTGATCGAGCAGCAGCCGAAGATGGAAGGCCGCAACCTGATAATGATTCTGGCCCCGAAGCCTTGAAATATTCACAAAATTCTGCCTTAATTTGTTGACTCTTGGTCAAGTCCCAAATAGACTAGTATTTTTTAGTTATTTTCCGGCTCGCCCCCGGTGGAACGAAATATCAAAAATTATCTGGAACGAGGATATCTGCAATGCCAAAGATCAGGACCAATCGCGCCGCCGCTAAACGATTCAAGAAAACCGGGTCGGGTAAGATTGTCAGGGCCAAAGCGTTCAAGAGCCACATACTGACCAAGAAAAGCCCGAAAAGAAAACGCGCCCTGCGCCAGGACACCGTGGTCAACGCTGTTAGCATTAAGTCTCTCAAGCGTATGATGCCTTATCTGTAAAAACAGTCCTCAGTGGTCAGTGGCCAGTCGTTAGAGAAAAGCTTTTTCCGGCCACCGACCCCGCGCTTCGCGGGACTGACCACTGACGACTGCAGACTGTTCTTATTAAGGAGATTCCAATGCCAAGAGTCAAAAAAGCGGTCAAGTCGCGCGCGAGGCGCAAAAAGGTCCTCAAGGCGGCAAAAGGATATAGAGGGGGCCGTGGTACGTTGCTCCGCTCGGCCATGGAAACGGTCGACCGCGCCCTCAAGTTTGCATACCGCGACCGAAAGCTTAAAAAACGCGATTTCAGGAGCCTGTGGATTATGCGCATCAATGCGGGGGTCCGTGTGCACGATCTGAGCTACTCCAAATTCATATTCGGCTTGAAGAAGGCAAATATTACGCTTGACAGGAAAGCCTTGGCCAATCTTGCGGGCACCAACCCGGAGGCTTTTGCCGAATTGGCCAGGATCGCGAAAGAAGCTGTGAAAGAAGCTGTGTAGGGAATGAAAGAGGCTGTTGACAAACTTGTCGAGACGGCTTCCCGCGCCCTTTCCGGGCTGGGAGAGGACCCAAGGGCCCTGGACCAGGCCCGGATTCGTTTTTTGGGCAGAAAGGGAGAACTAGCCCAGCTTTTCAAGGAGTTGGGAAAGGTCCCGGAGGAAGAACGCCGGGAAGCCGGCAGGTTGCTCAATGAGGCTAAATCGCGGCTGGAGCAGATCTTTTCGCAGGCATCGGTGATGAGCCGCGAGATGGTGGCCTCCCGCCGGGAATCCATCGACGTGACCATTCCCGGAAGGCTCCCGCCCATGGGACTGCTTCATCCGATCACCCAGGTGACGGTGGAAATTTGCCGTATTTTCAACTGGCTCGGGTTCGAAACGGTCGAGGGGCCTGAAATCGAGCTGGACTACTACAATTTCGAGGCGCTCAACATCCCCAAAGACCATCCAGCCAGGGACATGCAGGACACCTTCTATATTTCCGAAGAGGTGGTGCTCAGAACTCATACCTCGCCTATTCAGGTCCGGACTATGGAAAAGCGAAAACCCCCGATCCGGATCATAGCTCCCGGAAGGACATATCGCCGCGATTCCGACGTCACTCATACGCCCATGTTCCACCAGGTCGAAGGCCTGATGGTGGGCAAGGGCATCTCCTTCGGCGACTTGAAAGGCATCCTCACCGAATTCGTACACCAGATGTTCGGCCCTGAGGTCGGACTTCGCTTTCGACCCAGTTTTTTCCCTTTTACCGAACCGAGCGCCGAGGTGGATATCGAGTGCGTAATATGTCGGGGCAGCGGCTGCCGGGTTTGTAAAGGCACCGGATGGCTCGAAATCCTTGGGTCGGGAATGGTGGACCCCGAGGTCTACAAGCACGTCGGCTACGATCCCGAGGAGGTAACCGGTTTTGCTTTCGGCATGGGAATTGAACGCATAGCGATGCTCAAATTCGGAATAGACGACCTTCGCCTGTTCTTTGAAAACGATCTGCGTTTCCTGGCCCAGTTTTAGACTGGCGATTGATTTTACTTGCCGCCGCCGGAGGCAGCGGCGAACCTGGCCGGCGGTCCCACCGCCCCGCTGCCTTCAAACGCTGAATTGGTTTTCAGTCCAACTCAAAACTGAAAACTCGAAACTGGAAAATAAACGATGCTTATAAGTCTTAAGTGGCTTTCCGACTACGTTGACTGTTCGCTTTCCGCCGAACGGATTGCAGACGGCCTGACAATGGCTGGTTTGGAGGTGGAGTCGGTTTCATTTCGTCACCCCCAACTGAAAAATGTTGCGACTGTCAGGATCGAAGCGATAGAGCCGCATCCGAATGCCGACCGGCTGAAGATCTGTCTGGTTTCCGGCCTCGGTAGTTTGCGCAGGATCGTCTGTGGCGCCCCGAACGCTCGCGCCGGAGCAATTGCTCCGCTGGCCCTCCCGGGGGCCGAACTGCTGAACGGAACGGTTACGGAGACCAAAGTACGCGGCGAATTGTCGATGGGCATGCTCTGTTCGGAAAAAGAGCTTGGCCTGGGCGAAGACCACAGCGGAATCTGGCTTCTGCCCGGCGACACGCCGGTCGGGGTCCCTCTTGACGAGGCCATCGGGATAAAAGACATACTGATGGAGGTCGGGATCACCCCCAACCGTGGAGATTGCCTCTCGGTGGTGGGCATTGCCAGGGA
Source organism: Syntrophobacter sp. SbD1 (assembly GCA_900290365.1). GTDB lineage: Bacteria > Desulfobacterota > Syntrophobacteria > Syntrophobacterales > Syntrophobacteraceae > SbD1. The sequence continues at coordinate 21,124 of OMOE01000151.1, forward strand.
AGTGGCGGCGCTTTGTAAAACATCCGTAAAATATCCCTCTACTGCTCTCGATGAAACAGGGCCCCCTATCGGTACGCTGACATCGGTAAGCGTGGACGACCCCGAAGGCTGTCCCCGCTATACGGCCAGGCTCATACGGGGCGTAGAAATAGCTCCATCCCCTCAATGGCTCAGGGAAAGGGTAGAGGCCCTTGGCGTCCGGTCGATCAATAACATTGTCGATGTCACCAACTTCATTATGCTCGAGCTTGGACAGCCTCTTCACGCTTTCGACTTCAACCGGCTGCGGGGCCGCCGCATAGCGGTCCGAAAAGCGGGGCCGGGCGAGAGGTTCACAACGCTGGATGGCGCCGAGCGCGAGCTTGCCGAAGGCGCCGTGATGATCTGCGACGGAGAAGGTCCGGTTGCGATAGGCGGCATCATGGGCGGGTTGAATTCGGAAATCGCGCAGGATACACGTGATGTTCTCATTGAGAGCGCCTACTTCGATCCGCTCTCGATTCGGCGGACCAGCAGGAGGCTCGGGCTCAAAACCGACTCGAGCTACCGGTTCGAGCGAGGCGTAGATCCGCAGGGTTGTCTAAGGGCGCTGGACCGGGCGGCGGAGCTGATGTTCAAAGTTGGGGGANNTCAAATTGCGGCTGGGAGCATCGACGTTTACCCAAAACCGATAAAAGCGCAGGAAATAGTTCTACGGGTGGACAGGGCCAATATGTTTCTCGGGATCCGGCTATCGGGCGGGGAGATGAAAGAGGTGCTCGAGCGAATTGAAATGCGGGTTGAGGCCCCGGACCCGGATCGGCTTAATCTGCTTAGTGTGACTGTGCCGGGTTTCAGGGGGGATATTACTAGAGAGGTTGACCTTCTTGAGGAATTGGCCAGGATTTGGGGCTACGACGGAATTCCGGTTACCAGACCGCTTGCGGCGGTCGAAGCCGCTTCTTTCGATCCCCATCAGAGGTCGCGCGCCGAGATGAAGAATCTTCTGGCCGGCGCCGGGTTCTTCGAGGTTATCAATTACTCGTTTATCTCCCGGGAGTCTATCCGAAGACTTCGATATCCGGAAGGAGATCGAATACTGGCCCCAATCCAGGTAAAGAACCCTCTGAGCGACGAGCAGGCCGTTATGAGGACGACCCTGTTGCCCGGGTTGCTTAATAATGCGCGCTACAACTTCGACCACCGGAGCGAAAGCTTCAGGATTTTTGAACTGAGCAAGGTTTTCCTCCCTTTAGCCGCCGCCGAAGAATTGAGTGGCGAATCCGGCCGACGGTCCGACCGCCAGGCTGAAGAGGTTCACCACATTGCGGGAGTCGTTGCTGGAAAGCGCGTCCCGCAGGATCTTTACAGCGATTCCGAGGTAGACTATACGGACATAAAGGGAACAGTCGAAGCTGTTTGCAGATTCTTCAGGATCGATGATGTCCGGTTCCGAGCGCAATCTCTTCCTCCGTGGCTCGACCCGTCTGCGGCAGCCTCTGTTTTCGCTTTTTCCGCTTCTTCCCCTAAACGCGATCGGCTCGGAGAACTCGGCAGGGTAAGTCCTGAGGTGATGGAAGCCTATGATCTGAAACGGCCCGTATATGCTTTCAGACTCGACTTCGACAGGCTCTTCGCCCTGAGCGGGCAGGCGCCGGTTTACAAGGCGCTTCCAAAATTTCCGCCGGTTCCGCGCGATATAGCCCTGATTGCTGAAGAGGCAATGCCGGTGGAAGAACCTCTTGATTTTATCCGGTCCCTGAATGAACCCCTGATGGAAAGCGTCGAGATATTTGATATATTCAGGAGTGAACAAATCGGGGCAGGCAAGAAGAGCGTTGGTTATAGGCTCACATACCGGGCCACGGACCGCAGCCTTACCGATGAAGAGGTTAACGCCCTCCATGGCGAGTTGGTCAGGAAGGTGACTTCGAGGTTCGGTATTTCCCTGAGATAGAGGAAGAGCAGATTGTTGCTCTTGTTTGAGGAAAAACAGTGGGCGAACAGGAAATCACAAGGGAAACCATCTTAGATAAAAGGCTGCCCTGTCAGGTGACTTTTGTAGTGGATGAAAGGACTTTCAAAGGGACCTCCATGCACTTTAATGACAGGGGCATGCTGGTGATATGCAAGAACCCCGCTCCATTGAACGCCAAGGGGCTAATGACGCTCAGCTTTCCTGGTTTTAAGAACCCGGTGGAACTGACCGGCGAGGTGGTCTGGACCAATATACACTGCGTGGGTGATACGCTTTCGCCCAAAGGAATGGGGATAAGGTTCGTCAATATCGAAAGGGATCTGGAGAAGCTGCTTTCCGAGCTTTCCTCGCAGTACGAATCGCTCGGCAGCATGTATGCCTGTTATTACGCTTAGCTCTTGTCTGTAAGCAGACCTTCAGGCCCTGGATGCTCCTGAAGTCCGATGGGGGGCTGGAAACTTATTTTCTCTCTTTGGTCTACCTTCAATCTCGGTGGGCTCTCAGAAATGCCCGCAGCCACATTCTTCGGGCGAAAGGACAAGAGGCGGCTGGAGTTGGCGCAGATTGTCATGGTATGGAAGATATGAGCGACCCCGCTTAAAAGCGGTGAGAATATACCGGTTATGGCCAGCATGGCGCTGATCAGATCGGTCGTAACTGCAAACCAATGGTTCTGGGCGATAATCCGAAGAGTTTGACGGCTTAAATGGCGGATAAACAAAATGCGGTCCAACTCACCGTCCATCAGTGCGATGTCGGCAGCTTCGATGGCCGCTTGCGCGCCGCCAGCCCCTATGGCAATGCCGATATGGGCCTGGGCCAGGGCCGGAGCATCATTGATTCCGTCCCCCACAACGGCCACCTTATAACCACTGGCGACCAGGTCGACCACATGTGCTGCCTTATCTTCGGGCATCATATCGCCGCGGAGTTGAGTAAGGTTCAAATCTCTTGCAGTCTGTGCAACTACTGATTGGGCGTCGCCGCTTATCAGATGCAGCGCGGTGATTCCTTCCCGTCGCAGTTGTGCCACGAACATGGCTGCGTTCGGTTTTATGTCGTACTTGAGTCCAATCATTCCAAGGACCTGACCGTTTTGGGCCACATAAATAATAGAACAGCCTTCCCCCGCAAGCCTTTCGGCCATAGTTTTCAAATCGTCGATGTCAACGGCCTCATCCTGCATTAGGGCGGGATTTCCCACGATGAAATAGTTTTCGCCGATCTGGGTTTTAACTCCCCGGCCCAGAATCGTTGCACTCATGGCCACGTTTCCGACCGGCCAATCTTTTCGCGGGACCGACTGAACCAGGGATCTGGCAATTGGATGTATATTACGTTGTTGGGCTGCAGCGGCAATGCCAAGTATACGTTCAGGTGCAATATCGGCAGTGCGGGGGATGACCCCCTTTACTACCGGAAGATTATCGGTGAGCGTGCCGGTTTTATCAAAGCAGATGCAATCGATAGATGCGAAGCTCTCAAAATATGGACCGCCCTTGATCAATACCCGATTGCCGGCTGCATTGGCCAACGCTGCCGTGACGGCAGTCGAAGCCGCCAGGACGGTGGCGCACGGGCTGGCCAGGGCCAATTGGACGGCCAGGGTTTTGACGACATTGCCGGTGAACAAGAAGGTTGCAGCACTGGCGCCGACACCAATCAGGGCCAGGCGTGAGGCGAGTTTATCGGCCTGCTTTTCGACCATGGTGCGTCCGGCCAACGCTTCTTCGACCATACGCGCCACCTGGGCCAGATAGGTCGCTTCACCGACCTGTTGCGCTTTGATCTGCAATTGACCTTGCTGCAAAGTTGTTCCGGCAAAGACCTTGTCACCTTGGGACCGTAGTTCCGGTTCTGCACGCCCGGTAATATGGGCTTCATCCACTTGGGCCTGGCCCTGGACCACCTCACCATCAACTGGAATCCGTTCTGTGGCGCGAACGGATAGAATGTCTCCGACCTGAATGCGGGTAATGGGGGTTTCAACCTCGACCCCATTCACGATGACAAAGGCGCTACTGGGGGAAAGAAGGAACAGCTTACGAATGGACCTACGCGACCTATCCTGGATGTAGTCTTCCAGCAATTGGCCGAGTTCCTGTATCCAGATCACTTCCAGGGCGGCGACGGCTTCACCGGTCGTTAAGGCCAGCAGGACTGCTGCAGATAAAAACGTATTCGCAGTTAGGAGCTTTTGTTGGCGCAGGTCGGAAAAAGCGCGATAAAAGAGGTTGCTGCCCCCTAGGAGCGTTCCGGTCACAAGCCAGGAAGATGGCAGGAACGCCTTGCGCACAAAGCGTCTCCACAAATAAAAAAATGTGAAGGCGGAAATCGCAAGCACGCTTACAATACCACGCCGCAATGACCCGGCTAAATCGGATTGCCCTCGGGGCAAGCCGGCATGATCGATGGACAGCGGCGCTGAGAAAACACAGGGTTCCAATTTGGCCACCGTCATTTGCAATCGGCTGAGGAGTTGCGGCGCATCGACCGCATGTGCTTCATAATGTATAACGACACTGCCGGTAATCGGCCTGATGCTGGTCGATATAACGTGCGGTTCGCGCGCAAGATGTTTATCTAGAGCCGGGACCATAGCAGGGCGACCTCGTAGCCAAGGTACTTTGACCCTCACCCGCCCCTGTGTTTGGTGGCTTATTTGCAATTGGCAGTGGAAATCTGAATTCATATATTTAAAATTCCGGTAATTGAGGAAAATTCAAGAATCTAAACATGGGCAACATGCCGTTGTGGAATAACCGGCCTAACCAAAATTAAGTTGGCCAGGGCGAAACACAAGGTCGGGGAAATGTGAATTTGGCGCGGAGCCAGACTGAGTCTGCCACCTAAACTTAATGGAGGGATCGAACGTGCCTGACGTAACTACGGCTCCGGCAGTCCACCCCGGGTCGCAGATGAAAGGATTGCGCGGAATGGATGGTGAGGCTCAGGCGGCGGGTAGATCAGGGAATGAGCAGCCCTGGACTCCGCCGACTGAGCGCTTGTCAAACGTACTATGCAGGTGAGCGCCGACGGCATATCAGTAAACATTCGGAAAGCGCTTAGGCTGCTCCTGTTGCCGATAATTCTCGTTCGGCAATCAAATCTTCAAGTCTTTCTTTTTCGGCAACGAGTTCCTGCAGACTCATCTCAGCATAATCTTTGTCTGAAAGAGCGGGAAGTTGAATGCCCTGACGCCGTAAGAATTCATCGACCGTGTGTTGATTTTTTTTGTACAGATAGAATCCCAATCCCGCGACACCAACTCCAACAACAAATCCCGTAATGTGCTGTGATGTAATATTCATGATGGTTGCCCTCTCGATTTAATTTAATTGGGTTAACACCCGACTCTGCCAGGCGGCTGCACACGGAAAAACGAAGAGGTGACTTCGCTACTTGAACTTCAACGGTATCCCCTCCCGAAATGACTCTATCCCGTCCAGCACTTCGCCATGCAACTCCGAAACTTGCTGGATTTGTTGAAGTAAATTTCTCCCTGTCATTACGCTCTCACCGGTAAACGCATATTTAAGGATGGAGGGGATCACGCTGAAAATGATCATTTTGTTATCTGCATTCTTGATGGGTGAGACCTCGACTTCGTACCTCGTTTCATCGGGGCGCCCCGATCTCACTTTAACCGGTCGCAATTCCACACCTTTGGAGGCTATCCTAACGAGATGGCGGCCAAAGGTGCTGACCCATGTAAAAATCGCTGCGGGAAGAAAATTCTTTCTGAACAGCGCGATCAACAAATAGACGACAGACAACACTTCCGGATCAAAATTGCCTTCCTTTCTGACCTCCGACCAACCGTGTTCAAGCACGGCCATTGCCGTACTGCCGCCGGCAATCCATTCCGTCCAGCTCACTTTTTCGCCTGGACCACGCACCAGTCTGGAGAGCAAGGCAATCACCAGTGAAATTCCGGAGTAAAATACGGAGTCAGACATTTCTTGAGTTGCCGGTTGCGAAAAGATGTGTACGCAATGACTCTCCTGGTCAAGCGACATATACAGTCCGACACGAACCAGTATTTCCGCACGTTTTATACGATCCGGATCGAAATTTATGAGCACGGAATTTGTCACCGGAGTGTAGGTAATCGATTCGAAGCCTTCATGATCCTTTACAGACGCAATCATTTGTTGGTGATCTTTCGGCTCTACCGACAAATGCAGGCGGATGCGCCCGGGAAGTTTATGGATAACGGTGACAACAGGTATCTCTTCCATTATTTTCCCTTTTCAAGATCAAAAAACAGCAGTCGTCCGGAATTCAACACAACCGCCACGGTTGTCGCGTTGTGCAGAACCGCTCCCCAAAACACAGGAAGCACACCCAACGAACTCAGCAGAAGACCCACGGTATTGACGCTGATCGAAATCGCGAAGTTCTGCCGCACGATGTTCATCGCATTTTTCGCCAGGCGAATGGTTGCGGGTATCATCAACGGATCGTCGGTAGTGATAGTAATGTCGGAGGCCTCGATGGCCACATCCGTCCGGGTGCCGCCCATGGCGATGCCGACATCCGCATAAGCAAGAGCCGGCGCATCGTTCACCCCATCGCCAACCATTACCACCGTAACGCCCTTTGATTGCAGCCTCAGCACGGTTTCGGCTTTGTCGTCTGGCAGCACTTCCGCCATATAACGATCCATAGCCATGCGACTGGCCACGATTTCCGCATGCTGCTCCACATCGCCGGTGAGCAGGATTATGTCATCTATTCCGCTATACCGCAGGCGATTCAAAGCCTTCTTCATATTCTCGCGCAACATATCCTGAATGCCAAGAATACCGACCAGGACCTGATCTCGAGCAACGTACACAACATTTTCGCCGCGACGCACAAGCCGCGTCATACTCTCATGCGCGCTTTGGGCAGCAATCCCGTTCTCTTCCATAAACTTGAGATTACCCACCCGAATAGTTTTCCCACCAACTTTGGTTTCCACTCCCCGGGCAACATGCACCTTCGTGTCGGTATGCCTGGGAACGCGCCAGCCGGAACGCTTCGCCTTATCCATGATGGCGACGGCCATCGGGTGAGTGGACGATTCTTCGGAGGCAGCGGCAAGTTCAATGATTTTTTGTTCAGTCATTCGACCGTCGAGGGACACAATGCTGATGACCTGTGCTTTGCCTTCAGTCAATGTGCCGGTTTTGTCTAAAATCAGCGTATCGGCCTTGTCCAGCATTTCAATGAAATTACCGCCCTTTATGAGAATGCCGTTTCGGGCGCTGTTGCCAATTGCAGCGGATAAGGCTGTAGCCGTTGACAGTCGGACGCCGCAGGAGTAGTCGATGATCAGCATATTCAGGGCTCGGGTGACACTTTTGGTCACCGCTAACACAATCCCGGCAAGCACAAAATTAAGGGGGATGAAATTCGCTGAAAAACGGTCGGCTGTGCCTTGAATATCGGCTTTGCGGTAAGTGGCCTCTTCCACCATGTGAATGATTCGAGCGACGGCTGTCTGGTCGCCGACTTTTTCGGCGCGAATCACCAGGCGTCCGCTTTTCACGACGGTTCCGGCAAATACCTTGTCGGCGTTTTTCTTTGTGGCAGGGAGAAATTCACCGGTCATGGAAGCCTGATCGACGGCTGCCTCGCCGGATTCCACCACCCCGTCAACACTGATTTTTTCGCCGGTGTGCACCATAATGCGGTCACCCTGCCTGAGATATTCGAGCGCTACTTTTTCCTCAAGGCCATCATCGTTTATCCGCCAGACAAATTGTTCCCCGATCGACAGGATATCACTGATTGCCTTGCGGGTCCGTTCCATGGTGTAGGCGGTGAGCAACTCGGCGATATCAGCAAGCCAGATAATGGTCAATGCGGATATATCGCGACCAGCCAAAAGACTCGCCATTATGGCGGCGGAACTTAGTGTATCCGCATTGGGACGATGACTAGTCCGCAACGATTTCAACCCGCTCTTGAAAATAGGTATTGCCAGCGACAGACTTGTCAGAGCAGGCATCGTAACGAACCGTTTTAGGAATATGCCTGATTTGGGTTTACTGCCGGATAAGAAGGAAATCAGCAGTGAAAGGGTAGTCACGGTCACACGGGTAAGCATTTCGGAAATCGGCTCTTCCTGCAACCTCCGTTCGTTGACCGTGGTCTGCATTTTTTCTTTTCTCTCGGCCTTATAGGCAATCATCGAGAATGAACCGATAACGCTTTCCGTCGCCTCAAGGATCGATTCCCTTGTAGCAGTTTGTTCGTTAAAACAGACTAGTACATTGGAGGTAATCGTGCTGACACGCGCCGACATGATCTCCTCACCATTTTCCAGCCGTTCCTGAATTTCAGTCTTTTGTTCAGCGAAATACTGCAGCGCGGGGCAGCGGATGCGCACACGTCCAGGCAAACTGTGTACGACCTCACATCCCAATAAGGGCAACTTTCTATTGCCAAATAGCTTCAACGATCGCTTCCTTTTTCTCAAGATCAATGCAATCTGAATCTGCATTTTCTAAATACGCAAAAACCTGCGACGTCGCTTTTTGCTTTTCAGATTCAGGGAGCTTAGCAACCCGTTTTTGAATATTCACCAGGAAAACATATAAATCATTCAGCCAACGCATTACGCCTGCTTCATCGGTTTGGTTGACATGATAATGGATCAGAACATTTCCGCTGATGAAATTCAAATCGACCGTTTTGATGCCATTGGCGAGCCGGACCTTATCCATGAGTCGATCGGCCATACCGTTGAACTGCTCAGGAATACGCCTGATAGCCGGCACGCTCACGCGCAGCCGTCCCGGGACGCGATGAATGACCTTCGGACCAAGCAGGTAATCCTCCATCCTTTCCTTCAGATCAATCATGCTATATTCTACCTCTCGCGAAACAGTGAAATATATGCCCACCACAGCAGGGTGAATCCGGTGGGTAACGCCAAAGCGCCCTGCGCCATAATCTTTCGGATTCCCACCGCACCCAGCACAATGGGTATAGCCGTCCATAAGTCAATAATGCCGCCGGTACGCTCCAACACCGCTCGATTGAGCGAATCTCCCATCAGCCGGATTTCTTTGAGAACGACCGACTGTGGAACTCTTTCCAGTTCCTTTTCCAGCCCCAGCAGCCTGATGAGAACGGTATACAGCAATTCCGGCTGAATTTCGTTGTCAGTAAACTCAACTAGCACGCTCCCGGTAATCGTGCTGATTTGAACCCTTGATATGCCTTTGATTTTCGGCATTTGTTCCATCAGGAATTGTTCAACTTTCGTATCGTTTTTCACGACATCCGCTTCAAAACGGACCCGTCCCGGCAGGATATGCAGGGTTCGAATCGGATGACGCAGACTCAGCAAGGGGGAGCGACCCGGTTCTTTTTTTCTACCGAACAAATTTGCTAATACGAATCCAGTAATGAGGTGCATTCTTTTCTCCTGACTGTAAAAAATTAGGATAACCCAGATCAGGCCGAAAACCGAAACGAAATCAGTTTTCCAAATCGGTCAATCAGTGCCCTCGCAAATTATTGGCCCATTATACCCCACACTTACCTGTCAGGTAGCTCCCGCAAACGATTCGAAGACCGTCCATGGTCGCGGTGACACAAATATTAAATAATAGCAACTTGAGTTTATAAGTAAATTGGGGTCTTTCCCGCCTTTCACTTTGGCCTTTTTCAGTTTATTATGCCGGTTCTGGGATGGTTTGCGGCTCGGCGTCTTCCCGGAACAGCGGGCGTTTGGGGTCCGTGGATAGCATTTGCTCTCCTTTTTTTCATCGGCTCGAAAATGATTGTTGAAAGCCTGCGGGGCAAGGATGCCGATCCGGCCGAATGCCTCGACCCGACGCGGGGATCGAGCCTGGTTATTCTCTCCGTGGCGGCAAGCCTGGACGCCCTCGGGGCAGGCTTCAGCATGGGCATAAGGGGATCGGCTATGATCACCCCGGCGATCTGGTTCGGGGTGACCGCCGGAGCAATGACCTGGGTGTCGATGAAGCTGGGCAATCGTCTGTCGGCCGGATTCGGTCGCTGGGTGGAAGCGGCTGGAGGATTGATCCTGATTGTGCCGGCATTCGAATTCGTCTTGTAAAGTGCAACGAAGCGAGAAGCAAGAAGCGGGAAGCTGGGAAAAACCTGGGGGGCCTGCTTCCTGAACGGAAACGGATAAAAACTATGGCGATAAGTTTGGAAACGGCTCTAAAGGATCACCTTTTCGACCCGGAAGGCGCCGGTCTTTGCCGGAGGGTCCGCGACTACTTTGGTTGGGAGATAGGAACGGCTCGGGTAATAAACATACTGACCCTGGATACGGGTCTTACGGACGCCGAACTTGAAGCGGTTCGCACCGAGATTTTCACCAACCCCGTAACCCAGGTATCGGGTTTTCGCAGCCTGGATGGGATGGGCGATCTTACTCCCCCCCCTTTTATAAAGGGGGGCAGGGGGGATTTTGATTATGCGATCTGGGTCGGGTTCCGCCCGGGGGTCCGCGATACTGCCGGCAGCGTCGCGATAGAGGCGATCTCCGATTACCTCGGCAAAGCGCTTGCTCCGGGGGACGCCGCTTACACTTCCCGGCTCTACCTGCTAAAAGATGCCCCTCTTTCCCGAAGCCAGGCGGAAACAATAGCGCGAGAGCTTCTCGCAAACGAAATCATCCAGCAATGGCGCGTTTATTCCCTGTCGCCGCCGGAGGCGGCGGCAAACTCGGCCGGCGCTCCCACCGCCCCGCCGTCGGAGGCGGCTAACCTGGTTGGCGGTCCCACCGTCCTCCCGAAAGTGCTCCTTGCGCACACGCCCTCGGTTAGCG
>OMOE01000150.1:0-11708 GCA_900290365.1 Syntrophobacter sp. SbD1
GTTCTGAACCGTAAGCTCACCCGCCGTAATGTAGATGTCGCCGCTTCGGCCTGTCGCATAGGCATTGGACTGGAGCGTGCCGTAAAAGCCGAAGGAGGACCCGTAACCAGTCCCGGGAGCATCGTCTCCAAACCGTGCGCTGCCGGCCACTACAATCTGTATGTCTCCGCCCCGCCCTCCGAAAGCAGCGGAAGAATCGATTATTGATTCGTTTTTCATTACAAGATCGCCGGTAAGGGCCACCTTTAAAACCGGCTGGGCAGGGTCCGTTCCGCCGGCGTTGACCACGTTGATAAAAGAGCCGTCCAGAATAAGGGATCCCCCTTTGATATCAACAGAGCCGGGCGGGGCCCCTGCCGCATCTATTTCACTTTTTAACAAAATATTTCCACCCCTGATCATGACCGAGCCAGCGGGGTACACGGTAGGGTCGGCGCCCATGACGTTAATGCTCGCGAATTCAAGAAAACTGAGGGTTCCCAGCTTCGAAAAGGAACTTATCCCCAGGTCCGTGGCGTCCAGGTTGACCTCCCCGGGTGAGGCGACGCTTACGAGATTTATCCTGCCTTCCGGCGCTGACAGTACGTAGCCGGGCGCCTGCGGGTTCCCATTAAATGTGATGTCTCCTCCGATAATCGAAAGGGTGTTGCCGTCCGGCACTTGCAGGAAAGCACCATTCCCGGAAATGCCGGCAGGGTTTCCATTGAGGAACCCGAACGCCTGCGGCTGCGCCGTGGACAGCACGCTGCTCAAATTGAGGTTCGAGTAGAAAACGCTTCCATCGCCGAACTTGAGGTAATCGGCCGTGCTCACGTGGAAGCTGCCCTTTACATCCAGGCTCGCGTTCGGGCCGAACATCACTCCGTTCGGGTTCAGCAGGAAGAGGTTCGCTCCATCAATCGTAGACCTCAAAAGCCCGTCTATGCTGGATGGACTGCCTCCGGTCACCCGGCAGATGATATTGCTGTAAAAGTCGTTGCCGGGACTTGTAAATGTGGCGCTCTCGCCCGTGTAGATGTTGAATGTGTTGAAACTGAAGAATAGATTGCCGCCGGCTTTCTTCCCCAGAGTATCCGTAATCAGATAGGTCGTCGAGACCCCGTCAACCGTACCCGGGCCTACAGGTCCACTTGGGCCGAGGCTGCCGTCCAGGGTTATTCCCGTGCCCGCAACGGTCGCCGTCATTTTGACGGTGCCTGGGACCAAGGAGCCCTTGGGGCCGGAGCTTCCGTCCGGCGTTCCTTTTGCAATCGCCACGGAAGCCATAAAACATATAAAGCTGAAAGCTAAAATGCAGACCACGCAGCGAGAAACCAACCCGGAATACCTTGGTGCCGCCATTTCGCCCTCTCTCTCCAAGCTGTGAGGGGCGCAGCAAATTGCCGCGCCCGCCCTTCTATGTTGATGAGGTTTGATTGCCGCCACGCCATTGCCGGGAAAAAAGCATATCCTGCCCGAGTGGATTTGACCTGCGTTGTTACCGCGTGCACTCCAAGCCAGCCTCAAGTTTACCGATAACCGCCGGATGAATGGCAGCAGCTTGAACTAAAAGCAGGACCTATACTGGCGTTTCCGGACGAATCAGTCCCAGTTGCCGTGACCGTATAAATCCTGCCACGTCCCCCTCCGGATCACTCGGCGAGAAGTCGGAGAGTGATCCGGAGTCTGGTCTATTAAGGGCCGATTCCAGTCGTCTACCTTCTCATTACTCCTCCCCGTAACTCCTCGTTGACTTCTGCGATGATAGCGGTAAGTTGTTGATACACCATTTCTTGAGACTGACAATCAATGATCCAGTCATCTCTGTCCGGTGCCCCAGACGCAGTACATCCGTCTACTCTCCCCAAAATATGATTTAAATCATTCAGAGCGTCTCCGCCACATTGAAACTCGACGTCAGTCGTAACATCATGCAACATGCAGATTAACTCGTTTCGCATACTGCAATTTTTGAAAGCCTTGCAATCCAGAGAGCCGATCAAGGTGACCAAGTCCTTGAGAAGGCCATGGATGTAAGTCAACTCGCTGACCACTTTAATCTGCGCCGTGCTGGCGTCGCTGGTAAGAAAACCGTCTTTTACGACCAACTGGACTATATATATGCCGGGCTGGTCCGGAACAAAACCAGCCTGGACAGCCGTTGGATTACTGATAACGGCCTTACTCCATGGCGGCAGTGAGGCAATGCTCCACTGGTAAGTGAGAGGCAGTAAATTGGCATCATAGCTGCCACCGCCATTTAGAGTAATAGGATCTCCAACCACCCCTGTTTGCGAAGCGCCCGCAATGGCCACAGGCTTTATGTTGTTAAAGCTCACCGTCACGGACTTCGGTACGCTTGACGCACCCCATGAATCAGTGACCACCAGCTGGATAATATAGGTCCCATCCACATCCGCCACAAACGTAGGCTCAGATGTAGTGGCGCCTGCGAGAGTGGTCTGGCTGGCTGCCGGTTTGGAGGTGAAAGTCCAGGTATAGGTTATCGGGTCGCCGTCAGGGTCGTAGCTTTTGGACCCGTAACGTTGGACGATGCTGCCGACTTGGATGACGCCGTTAACCCCGGTCTGGTCGGGTCCTGGGTCAGCAACGGGCGCGGAGTTGTAGGTGCTGATGGTGACAGTACTTGGAGTGCTTGTTAAACTGACAGTATTCGTCACCACCAGTTGGAGCACGTAATTCCCCGTCAGATCCGCAGTGAAAGTTGGATGAACTGCGGTCGGGTCAGAAAGGGTAGCCGTGCTGCCTGTGGGCACGGAGACGAAACTCCAGGCGTAGGTGAGCGGGACAAAATTCAAAGGATCTGAGCTGCCGCTTCCATCAAGCGTGACGAGATTCCCCTCATGTTTTGTCTGGTTTTGCCCTGCGTTCGCGATAGGCAGTTCAACGATGGTCAGGAACATATCAGCGGTAGCGGTGTTGCCAGTGACAGTGTCGGTGACCTGTAATATAAGGTTATGAACGCCTGTGATCTGAGCTAGGGGAGAAATGTCAAGAGGGCAGTCGCCGATGTTCCCGTTATCCTTGTTAGGTGACACCGTTTGCCCCTGCACTAAAGGTTTCAACGAACCATCTGTATTTCCCTCATACCAACTGTATGTCAGTCCAGCTACATAGGAGTGGACAGCTCCAAGTATAGTGTATCCAGTGACACTGGTTTGAGAAAGACTAAGATTTTGTTCACCAGCATCCGCACAACGGCCATTTGTCAACCATACATCGCCAGAACCATCAGAAGAGTTTGACGTATAGTTTAAGTCCCAAAGGCACTGAGGAGCATTTAAACACGTCGCATCTTGGCACTGATAAGGCGATAATAATTGGTTGGGAATCCCATTGGTCGCATGGATTATCTTAAATTCGTCTCCAGTGCTCGGGAAAAAGTCAGGACCGAGAAGAACTGACAAGTAGCTAGAGTTGTTAATATTATCTAAGCCAGTAATAGGATCTCTGGATTTGTAACCGAGATAGGCTGTACCCGTAACATTAAGACTACTATATGATCCCGCACTTGCTCCTCCCAGCTCAGCAATCACTGTCCCAGGGCCAGTCACGCCATCATCAGGATAGGTGATAAAGTTGGAAAAATCACCGGTAATATTGAGTGCTATCGGGGATGATCCTTGAAAAAGCCCTACATACCCACCGTTGAAAACCTCAGCTTGGATCGTACCTGGTCCTCCTGCCATTGTCCCAAAATTTAAAAGACTATTGGAGCCCATATTCAGGATCGCTCCGGCGCTAAACGCCAGAGAATTCATGACGGCAAGGTTTGCGGAGCCAGTGACTGTGTTATCCACCGTAACAGTCGTATACCCATCAATAATGGTAGCAGCATTGAAGTCCCCAAGCGCAGTCGCGCTAAAGTCAAGGGCTTTGTAACCCAGTGTGTTTGTTAAATATGTATACAATAAATTCACAGGGTGTGCCACCAGAACTGGGGTAGCCCCACGTGGGAGCGTTGAACAACCGGGGGACGTGCAGGTTTTACTGGCATAACACGAGTAAGGGTAGGAGTTATCCAAACAAGCACCATATGTGTTCCCGCTGGTGAAGAGGGGAGAGGTGTATGTGGTGCCGTTAATGAGGACGCTACCGCTGCTGGTGCAGGTGCCGGTGGACACCACACAGGCGCCGTTGACGCAGTTACCGCAGGTTGCCGGGTTACAGACGGCCTGCACAGGGGTTGCAGGTAGAATGGCCCAGGCAATCACCAGTACTGCCATGATCAATGCCGATTTCAAGCTTCTCATAATTGTCTCCTTTGGTTTATGGTCACTAATCCCCCCCAAACTCAAATCATTTGATATCCTACCTGCTGCGAAAAAGGCCGATAGGTTGCGCTACGGTTCACTGCTCCCCGCGAAGCGATAGAACCACAAGGAATTATTTTTTCTGCTCACTGCTCACTGCTCACTGCTCCTAAAGCAGCCCCGACTTTGCCGCGTAGCTGACCAGGGCTGAAGTCTTGTGCAAATCCAGCTTATGCATTATGTGCGAGCGGTGCGTTTCGACGGTCTTCCTGCTGATCCCAAGAGTTTCGGCGGCCTGAATGCTGGTCATTCCCCTGGCAAGCAACTGCAGTATCTGCCGCTCCCGCTGGGTGAGCCGTGCCGAACTAGTTGAAAATGTCGACAGATCGTCCCCCACCTTCCTTATTTCTGCTATCTTCGTCGAAACGGTCACCACGGCCTTGATCCCGCCAACTGCATCCCTTACAGGGGATATCCGGTCAAAGAAGCGCAAAGTTTCGCCTCCCCGGGTGAAGTCGAATTGCTCGGTGATATCCCTCCCCGATGCAACCGCCTTTTTTACACGCTCTACAAGTTTTGATGCCGTTACGGAATCAAAGAGATCGAACGGTGTCTTTCCGATAAGGTCATAGGGCAACCGTTCACCGGGCATGGAGTTGAAAAAGACGTATTTGCCCTCGACGTCCTGGATGGACGAGGTGTATTCAGAGCTCTTGAGGAGCTTCCTCATGCACTCCTCGCCGCTCCTCCTTACCTCCAATGCACGATCGTTTTCGGTGATATCCCGGGCAATATAGAGGCAGCCGACGGCATTGCCCTCCCCATCCATGATCGGGGAAATGTTGCTTACACAATCGCAGCCAAGATGCGACTCTCTTACTTCCGCCGTATATTCTCCGCCGCCGTTACCGTTCACGAACGGACAAAAATCCGGCGGCTCCGTTGTGCCATGGAGCCTCTCGTAGCAGGTGAGTCCGATTGCATCGCGAACGTTTGATTTCAATCTGTGGGCCATCGCGACATTGACCCGCTGGATGCGGTGATCGCGGCCCGCAACCGCGAGAAGATGAGGCATGCCGTCGATCGCCAGAAGCCACTGCTTCCTGGACATGGATATCAGGTCCTCCCGCTGCTTTCGCTCCGTTATGTCCCGTGCAATTCCCAAAACGCCCAGGACACTCCTACCCCCATTGCGGATGGGACTGAGGCGCACATCGAGGACCAGTTGCCGATCCGGCAAGGCAAGATTATTTTCGAACGAAACCGGTTCTCCCGATTCGAAGACCCTCTTGAAATTGGTGTTCAGAGGTCCTCCCCGGGCTTCGTGGACCAGGTCGGCATAGGACTTGCCGTGTACTTCCTCCAAGGCAGAGCCGATCAGACCCGACACGCTCGCGTTCAGGTATTCGACCCCAAAGGATTTGTTAACCACAAATATCAAATCGTCTGAATTAGCGGCAAAACGGTTCAGTGCTTCTATGATCCCACCGTCTAAGAGCACTTGATCACTCCTCTGGTAAAGAAAATTATTGAGTGGAAACTTATTTGAGGATGAGGTTGCAAGACTACAGTGAAAAAGGTCGGCATACAATCGGGCAAAAGTTGTATCTTTGTAGGGCTAAAGTTGTATTTCCCTACGAATTGATCCTTAAGAAAAGGGAGAAAAGCAGTGTTCGGTTTCGGCGATAACAGAGTTGAGCGTGGCTTCTTATCAATTAGGGACATCTCCCCCAAAGAATCATTCGTGGAAAAGCGGTTAACGTCTTGTCCGTCTTTATCCACCCGGGATAAAAATAAATTCGTATCCCATATGAACCTTCTTTAACGATATAATTATCCGCAGGTATGCTGACTTCTTCAGTGATTTTGGCAATCTCTTTTAAATGTCCTTTGCTGAGATTGCTGAACAAAGGCACTGTCTTGAGAAGATCAAGCGTTTAGTCCCTGCGTATGCTTCATCATTTGTCCCCCTTATTCGTTCTGTCCGCTTCAGGATCGAATGGATATAAAAATTAGCGTAACAGTTAGCAGTTCACTGTTCACTGTCTTAAAATAACCCGCATTTTCCGGCATATCGCACAAGGCCGGAGATCTTATGGATGCCCAGTTTTTCCATCATCCTGGACCGGTGGGTGGCAACCGTTTTTTTGCTTATAAACAGCCTTTCGGCGATTTGGGACGTGGTAAGTCCCGAACTGATCAGCTTCAGGATTTCGCATTCACGCCTGGTTAGCTGCTTTGCCGATTCGCTTGAGATCTCTGGGTCCCCCGAGTCTGCCTGTGCCCCGGTCTTTGTCGAGATAGTCATGACCGCCCTGATCCGGCCCGAGCTATCATGGATCATGGAAATGTGATCCATGAAGTGCATTACCTCTTCTCCGATTTTCCATTGGCTCAAGACTGCCTTGCCTTCTCCCGACTTGACTGCATGTTTTATTCTGTTGCATATGCCGGCAGCCGTTTCTGGATCGAAAACTTCGAAAGGGGTCTTTCCGGCTGTGGGTTCCGCCATGCGTACATTGCCGGGCATGGCCCTGAGGCTAAGGTATTTACAGGTGGTGCTCTGGACGGCGACTATGTAATCCGCATTTTTCATGAATTGTTTTAAATGGTTTTCATTTCTTATTCTCGCCTTTAATGCATTCTCTCTTTCTGAAATGTCCCTGGCGGTATACAGACAGCCTATGGTTTTTCCCTCTTTATCCGTTAGAGCGGATACGTTGACGCGAAAAGGCCTCCCAAAACAGTTTGTTTGCGTTTCCACCGATCTGCACTTGTCCGTCAGACCGGGGTCCATCAATGGACATGAATTCGGGGGGCATTTCTCCCCGAAAGTCTCGTAGCACAGCCGGCCATGCAGTTCCTGCAGACAAGTCCCAAGCTCATCGGCCAGTGCCCTGTTCACTTTTTTGATGCGATATGTCTTATCGATAACGGCAAAAAGGAGAGGCATGGAATCAACGGCCTCCAGCCATTCCATTCTGGAACGCGAGATCAGCTTTTCCTTGCGCTTCAGTTCGGAAATATCCCGTGCTATCGCGAGAACGGCGCCGATATCGCCCGATCCGTCCAAAACCGGTGTCAGCCATGTATGGAACCATGTCTCATCGTCAGGCTGCCCAAGGGCTGTTTCAATGTCTGACGCCTTGCCCGACTCGAAGACGGCATCTATGGAAGCTCTCAGACCTTCATACATCCTCGAACACAGTTTCTCTGAGCGGCCTCCAAAATCCAGGGATTTCTGCGCCCGATCGTTACAGTACTGGACTGAGTGGGAGCGCCCAACGATGAAGATTATATCTTCAGCAGAATCCATTACCTGCAGGAGCAGATCGGTCGCCTTTTCCTGGATTTTCGATTCCGGTTTGTGCATGACTCTCATTTAGACCCCGCTTCCAATGCGTTTGCTGAATCCGGTTTCAGAAATCATGAGATCGACAACTCGCACAATCCAGTGATCCCTCAGAGGGGCCTCGGTTGATCTCGAGATGACACAGATAACCGCAGATAGAAGCATAGATGAAAATAATCTGCGAAAATCTGCGACATCTGCGGATCAATGCCCTTGCTCTCGAAGTGAGATGCCTTTTGCCCTTGCCTTTCGCTTTCATATAGCCGGTACTAGCTGCCGGAGGGCCGAAAGAGCGCAAAGCCGGGAGGGCCCTGGAATGACAGCACCCTTGGAGAGACCAGGACGCCTCTACTTTGCGCTCTTTTCGCCCTCCGACTTATACCTGGTTGCGTTTTGGAATGCGGATTTTATGCAATCCCTTAACTGATAATCCACTCCAGATTGTCTGCTAATTTGACATCTCCTTAGATCATCCAATTTAGGTCCCTTAACAGCTTCCATTGCCAGGAACATATTGATGTGGTATGGCGATAGCAATCGCCGGGCCGGGGTATTCTCGGGGTATATGTCAACCGGAGCATAACGGTCTTAGCGAAAGATTGAGATTGTTCGGCTTTCGATTGTAGTATCCTAACGTTTTGCGCTTGTGGTAGGGTATACGTACCGGAAGGCGGTTCACCTCAAAAATCCCTTATCTACTTTTCATCCTGGCTTTTCCGAGCCTTACGCTGCGATTCAACTATCTGTCCTGGAGACCATGTCTGCTATGAGTAAGAAATGGGTTTACATAACAGGCGTCTTACTGTTGCAGGCAATCCTTATTTGCGTATCCCTTTACTTTCTCTACACCGCCCCGTCGGTCGGAATCAGCACTGCCTGGGACAAAGGATTCCAGCGCTGGAAAGTGACGTCGGCCGAGCCCTGGAGCGGTCTAAAGGAAGGTGACCTGATCGAGAGCATCGAAGGGCTCGAAATCGGCCGTATTCACCTGATAAAATGTTTTTTTTACCTGGAGGACAGGAAGGAGGTTCTCGCCTGGTACCATGCATTGAAGGACCTCTATAAAAGACTCAACCAGAAGGAAGTCTCTTTCATCGTCACCCGTGGTTCCGGGCGGTTGAGGATAGCTCTGCAGCCGCGAGAGTTGAGGCTCTCTTTTCTCTCACCCTATGCGATGATGCCATTCATCGGATTTGTTTTCTTCATTATCGGCGCTGCAGCCCTCTACAGGAAGGGTATCGATGAGCAAAGCCTGGTTCTCTTCCTGATGTGTTCGTGTACAGCTGTTTTCTACATCCCCAATACCGTATCCCTTTTACCTGAGACGGTCATGGAGCCTCATTTTCAGTTCCTGATCTCCATCGTCCAGGCCCTGTTCGGTTCTCTAGCCTATTTGCTGATGCTCCATCTCTCATTGTTGCTGCCCAAAAGGAACATTGTCCTCCGTAGATTCCCGAGACTTCTCTGGCTGATGTATCCCCTTGTGATCCTGGTTGATGCGACACTGCATATGACGGTGATAAGTTTAAATGTCTTGTGTATCTGCACACTTGCCGTCCTTGCAACGTGCCGCTCCTATTTCTCCTGCGCCAACCCCGTGGAGAAGCAACAGATGAAATGGATAGGCGCTGGATATCTTTTTGGATTCTCTCCAATCATAGTGCTTTGCCTCATCCCGGTGATATTGACTGGAGAGACGCTGGTCGATCCGAGCTTTGCGCAAATATTCTCAGTTCTCCTTCCTCTTTTCATGGCCTTTGCCATCCATCGCTTCAGGCTCATGGGAATTGACGATCTTCTGCACGGCACTTTGATCTATATGGCAACCATGGGGCTTCTTATCGGCATAGACCTCGGTTTTATGGGGATTTTTGGCGTCAGGTTCGGAGGTCACCTCGATCTGCGTCAACGGGGGATGGCGATGCTCGCATTTGCCATCACGATCTCTCTCTATGCGGTGCTAAGGGAGAGGGGGCGGTTCTTCCTGAGGAGACTCTTCGGCAGGGAACCCCTCAGGGAGCGAGAAGTACTTTCCGCCTTCACCGATGGGGCATTAGGCCAGTCCCCCCTCTCCATTGCAAAGTGTTTGGAGTCCTCTATCCGGAACACCTTCAGGCCAAAGGGGCTCACCCTCTTTGAAAAGGGGAACGGGGTCGGCGAGGAACTCCTTTCGGCCTTCCGGGGAATAAGCGATCCGATCCTGCTCTGGGAGAGTCCCCTCAAGGAGAAGGCCCCTTCCGCCGACATGCTCCTGGCGCTTCCTATGGGAAGAGGGCAGGAGGTAGATTACGTTTTATTCTCTGGAGAGCTGCCGGGCGGAAAGCTCTACGGGAGTCATGAATTGAGAATTCTGCGCTCCCTGCTCAGGCAGGCAAAACTTCTCTATGAGAATGCTTGGCTCTACGAGGAGGAGAAAAGGCACCTCTCCGAGAAGGAAAAGATCTTTCGGGACCTGCACGACGGCATAGGTGGGATCATGACCAACATAGGCCTTCTGGCCGAGATTGCCCGGAAGTCTCCGCCGGTTCCCGAGGGAGGTGGTCCCCTTTCCACCATTTCCCAGCTATCTCAGGAGGGAATGTCGGAGATCCGTACCATTATGCACAGTTTAGACAGCACCGATCTGACCTGGCGGGGGCTTGTCTCGGAGTTGCGAGGGCTTGGCTCCAGAATGATCGAGCCCAACGGGATAGCCTTCGAGATGGAGGGCATCCTTTCGAACGGCCGGACAAGGCTGGGAAGCTTCCTCTATCTCAACCTCCTTCGCATCTACAAAGAAGCCCTCACAAACGTCATCAAACATTCCGGGGCAGCGCGTGTAAGGGTCAGGGCAGAGATAGGCCCGGAAAGTATCGTTCTTTCCATAGAGGATGATGGTGTGGGGCTTCAGTCCAAGCCATACGGGGGCGGAAGGGGTCTCATCAATATTGAGAAAAGAGCGAGGGATATCGGAGGCGCCCTTTCAATCCAATCCGGTGATGGAACCAGGGTGCATCTGGAGGTAGCCACGAAACATGAGGGAGATGTCAACGGAGAGGTTGTCCCTGCTCGAACATAAACAGATCTTCTTCATACCCTAAAAATACCCCGATGCGGCGATGGAAATCATAAGAACTTCCGGGTAGGTTTGAAATACCCAACGTAGAAAGGATGGATGATGCGGCTGGCTATCATAGAAGATAATCGGATGCTTCGGGAGAACCTGAGGATATTGCTTAACGGGGAATCGGGGATAGATGTTGTGGGGGCATTCGGCTCGGCCGAGGAGGCGCTCTCGCAGTTCCCGGCCTGCTCTCCCGAGGTTCTTTTGGTCGATCTCGGCCTTCCGGGCATCTCGGGAGTGGAGCTTATAGAGAAAGCCAGGGAGGAGATGCCTTCAGTCGAGATCATGGCCTACACGATCTTTGAGGATCGGGAAACAGTCTTTGCAGCTATAAAAGCCGGAGCCTCCGGCTATATCCTCAAAGGAAGCTCACCGCGAGAGATCGTTGAAGCCCTCCATAGCCTCAATAGTGGAGGTGCGCCGATGAGCCCCAGGATAGCCCGGAAGGTAATCGGGGAGTTTCAAGAAAATGCCGTAGGCGAACAGTACCTTCTGAGCCCGCGGGAAAAGGAAATCCTGATGCAGATCGAAGCGGGGCTCTTGTACAAGCAGATCGCGGATAAGCTTGCAATAAGCCCCCACACTGTGCACAGCCACATAAAGAAGATCTACGAGAAGCTTCACGCACAAAACCGGCAGGATGCACTCGTCAAGGCCCGAAGGAAATGTATTATATAGCGGCCATAGCTCTCATGAAAGTGCACCGACCGATAGTCTCCCTTATTGACCTCCCCAAAAAGCCCAACTTCTGCAGTTAGAACGGTTAAGTTGTTGATATTTCACAATTCGAAGTCAAAAGTCGTCATGCGATAGACTGACCTCCAAAAGAAGGGCAAAATTCATAAAAATAATTCCAACTGCGGAAGTTGTGCTAGCTGGGGCAGGGGGGGCTTTTCTTGCCGCCACCGAAGGCGGCGGCGATCCTGGCTGTGGTCCCGCCGCCCGCCGCCGAAGGGTGGAGTCGAAAACCTGGCTGGCGGTCCCACCGCCTAAATAGCAG